>JAIBBF010000014.1 GCA_019694795.1 Flavobacteriales bacterium
GAAGAAATATCTGAAGCGAAAAAGAAAGTTCAATACGCCCTCTACCATGCCGGGGTTATTTTTAAAGATGAGCTCAGTCAAAACGACCTCGCAATAAAAATGTTTAAAGACCTGCTGAAAAAATACGATTACGGCGAATTCGTTTTACCCGCCAATTACCAATTGTATCTTATCTACAGTCCGGGTCAGGAATCCGAAACCTACAAATCGACCATCCTTACCGATTACCCGGAAAGTGAATATGCACGATTGATTAAAAACCCGAATTATAAACGTGAGGGCGAAGAAAAATTCAAACAGCAGGAAGAAAATTATTTATCCGTTTACGCCTTGTACAAACAAAAACGATTTGATGAATCGTTAAAAGCCTGCAATGAAATAATCGCTTCCGAACCCGACAATAAATTTATATCCCGTTACTATTTTCTCCGCGCATTAAACTATGGCGAAATGCAACAATTGGAGCAACTGGAGCAAGCCTTAAGTCAATGCGCCGAAAAATTCGGAAATGAAGAAACCGGAAAAGAAGCGCAGTCCATATTAGACTTCCTCCGAAATAAGAAATCAAAAGAAAATCCGATCGACGGATTTGTCTACGATGCAAATTCAGAACACTTTTTCATTATGGTGTTTACCAATTCTATGGGGTCCATCGTTGAAGGTAAAGCCGCCTTTTCCGATTTCAATACCAAATACTTTTCTACAAAAAACTATGCCGTAAGCAACAACTTTCTCAATACCGATAATCAGTTATTAATCATCAAAAGTTTTCCGGATAAAAACGCCGGGATGGACTATTACAGAGCTGTTGTTAACGAAAGCGAGCGTTTAAAAAATTATAAGGCGGCTTCCTACTTCCTTATTACTCCTAAAAACTACGCCGCCTTTTTCTTGAGTAAAGACATTGCTAAATACATGCAGTTTTTTCAGGATAATTATTTAAAATAATTACTTCTTCCCTATTCTGATTTTTCCTACTCCTCCGGTTACAAAGGCATTGTAATCAATACTGATTCGCCCTCCACCTGTTCTGAATTTTACCGGAATCCACAATTCATGTATCCCTTTGGCTTTCCAACCCGGTAATGCTTTTATAACAAGCATGAAATCGTCAACAAACGAACGTGCCAAATGATCGATCGTGTACCAGTAATAACGTTCTACCGCATCAATTAATTCCGGTTTTCCTTCTTCGTTCATCACAACGTGAAATAACAACATTTGAGATCCGGTCAGAAAACGGCGCAAAGCAGGTTTTACACTTAGCTCTTGTTCTATTTGAAAATACATGGTCCAGGCCCCTCCTTCATACACTTCCACCCCGGTATATTCTTCGGGTCTGAATACAAAGCCATTGTCGATTACATACAATTCTCCTCCCTTCTGAACATTAGGGTATGCCGACAAAAAACTCAGTGAAAGAAGTAATCCTAAAAAATGATTCATGCCTATGGTGCAAGATAGAAATTAGACAGCTTATCTGTCGGTTTTAATTCTTGTTCCGTTGACCCTTTTTTTTATATTTGTACAAAGGGGTATTATTATGTTCAAATCAAATTCTCCCGCCATGAGCAAAACTGCAGAGATCAATTCTCCCGATCGTTTAAATCGAATTGTTGAAGGAACTGAAATTGTTGGCGACATCAAATCAGACAGCAATATCCGTATCGACGGTCGTTTAAAAGGCACCATCCATACGAAAGGTCGACTTGTAATTGGAGCCAGTGGTTCCATAGAAGGTGAAATCGTTTGCGAAAACGCGGATATAGAAGGTAGCTTTGTAGGGAAAATCTCTGTCAATCAATTGCTCTCATTAAAAGCCACCGCCAAACTAAGCGGTGATATTCTCACCTCCAAACTTGCCATTGAACCAGGAGCCGTATTTTCCGGAACCTGTAGCATGGGAGGTTTAATCAAGGACCTTAAAAACAACGAGCTACAGGAGAAGAACAATGTCCTCGCCACGGAAAAGACCGCCTAACGTTAGCGACGTTAACTATGTAGCCACCACCTTTAAAATGGCAATAGCCATTGGTTTAGGCGTTTATGGCGGACTTTATTTAGACGGACTCATCGGCTGGAAATTTCCACTTCTTACAATTTTACTTTCTTTGTGCGGTGTTGCTATGGGTATATATATTCTCTTTCGCGACACCAATACCAAAAAATAAGCTATGCGATCATTTTTAGTCGGCACCCTCTTATTAGCCTTGGTGCAGGTATTAGCATCCTACTTTATTTTTAATCAAGCCATTGGTTTTCAACCCAATAGTGTTGTTTATTTTTTTCCCCTCTTTTTCATCGGAATCTTCGGACTTGTTCACTGGCAGCTGATTAAAGCGCTGGAAAAGGAGCCAAAACGCTTTGTAACCATTTTTATGGGGGCCACGGGGGCAAAAATGATGGTTGCTCTTTTTACCATCCTAATTATTTCCCTCGTTTTAAAAACCGATTACAAGCATGTAGCGGTGTGTTTTATCGCCGAATACCTGCTATTTATGGCCCTGGAGGTTGTTTTCGTCTTAAAAGAACTGAAGACCAATCCAACAAGCCCCAAGTAGTTATCAACCGTTTACCCAAAAAACCCTCATCTTTTTTCGTTTCGAATTGGTATTTCTCTACTTTTGCGCTCGATTTTGAAATGGTTTCGAAAAGCATGGTAAGAATGGCCCTAATCTCGTTTAAAAAATTATTCCCGCTTCTCGCGTTTATTTTTGCGTTCAATTTTTCTCATGCCAGTGGCGGTGAAGGTGAATTCAAAGCGGGAGAGATGATTATGCATCACATCTCTGATGCGCATGAAATTCACTTCTTTGGACACGTTGCAATTCCTCTCCCGGTTATTATTGTAGATGGCGGGGTAAAAGTGTTCATGTCCGGTTCATTTTACCACAACCCCAAAACCACCTTCGATCCAAAATCGCATTCTGAAGTAGAATACTACGAGCACGAAGGGTATGTGCTTTACCATGAAAAAATCTATAAGCTTTCCGGAGAAGAACTTAAACTCGATGCTGAAGGTCACCCGATGAACGCCGCTTCTGTTGTTGACTTATCCATCACCAAAAGTGTATTGGGTCTTTTCATCGTAATGTTCATTGTGATTTTCATCTTCAAAAGCATTGCTAAAAAATATAGTCAAAACGAAGGAAAAGCTCCAAATGGTTTACAAAACGCATTAGAGCCTTTCATTCTCTTTATCCGCGACGAGGTGGCCAAGCCTTCTATCGGACATCATTACGAGCGTTTCATGCCTTTTCTGTTAACGATTTTCTTCTTTATCTGGACCTCCAATATATTGGGACTTATTCCTTTCCTCGGTGGTTTCAATATTATGGGAACACTGAGCGTAACCATGGTTTTCGCACTCGGTGTTTTTGTAGTTACATCTATAAATGGAAATAGTCACTATTGGGGACACTTATTAAACCCTCCCGGAGTTCCTGGATTTGTAAAAATTATTTTAGTTCCTATCGAAATCGCGGGGATTTTTATCAAGCCGATTGTATTGATGATTCGTTTAACGGCGAACATTACTGCCGGACACATTATCATTTTGGCCTTTGTTAGCTTAATCTTCATTTTCGGTCAGTCAAGCGCTGCCACCGGTTATGGTGTTGGCGTTGGGGCTACAGCGTTTATGGTTTTCATGAACGTATTAGAACTCTTGGTTGCTTTTCTTCAGGCATATGTATTTACATTGTTAGCTGCGATCTATTTCGGATCTGCAGTTGAAGAAGCGCATCATTAATTAGTAATTGTTTAACCTAAATATCAAATCAAATGAGCTTATTAGCTATTCTTCTCGCTAGCCCAACTGCAGGTGTTGCTGCTATTGGCGCTGGTATCGCTGCTGTAGGTGCAGGTCTTGGAATCGGTAAAATCGGTGCTTCTGCACTTGAGTCTATCGCTCGTCAACCTGAAGCTACTGGAGACATCCGTGCTAACATGATCGTTGCTGCTGCACTTGTTGAAGGTGTTGCGCTTTTCGCAGTGATCGTGTGTCTGCTCGCAGTACTTTGATTCATTGAAAGGAAAACGTCCCAACGGTTGGTTGGGACCTTCCTATTTAAGGTTTTGTAAAACATTAAAAAATTAAAATATGTTATCAGTAAGCTACGGTACTATTTTCTGGACTTCAATCGCCTTTATTCTGGTATTGGTGATCATGAAAAAAGTGGCCTGGAAACCCATCCTGGAAACCCTTGCAAAACGCGAAAAGGACATTCAGGAAGCGATTGACTCTGCCCGTCTCGCACGTGAAGAAATGGCTCGTTTAAAAGTTTCAAATGAAGAAGCTCAAAAGAAAGCACGCGAAGAGCGTGATGCCATTCTAAAAGAAGCACGCGATACCCGTGAAGCTATTATTGCAGAAGCCAAAGCTAAAGCCAATCAGGAAGCAGAACGAGTGCTTGCTGCAGCACGCGAAACCATCAAAAATGAAAAAATGGCGGCTATTTCTGAATTGAAAAATCAGGTGGCAACATTGTCGATCGAAATCGCTGAGAAAGTACTTCGCAATCAGCTTTCTTCTGATGATAAGCAAAAAGCATTGGTAAACAACATGGTCGAAGAGATCAATCTGAATTGATATGAAAGGACAACGCGTTGCCTACCGATATGCAAAGTCGCTGCTGAATCTGGCAGTTGAGCAAAATATGCTCGAAGAAGCGTATACCGACATGAAGCGTATTGCCGCTACATGCAATGAGAGTCGCGACTTCGTTATTTTTCTCCGCAGCCCGGTAGTAAAAGCAGATAAAAAAATGGATGTGATCAATAAAGTTTTCGGTAACAGTTTGCACAAACTGAGCGCCGGATTCATTAACATTATCACCACCCATCGTCGCGAAAGTGTTTTGGCAGAAATCGCCAATAGCTTTGTAGATCAATACCGCGAACACAAAAAAATCGCCAAAGCAGAAGTAATCACCGCAGTAAAACTTGATGATGCACTAAAAGCAAAAATCATTGCAGCGGTACATAAAAGCGAAGGAAAAGAAGTTGAGATTTCAGAGAAAGTAGATCCTTCCATCATTGGTGGTTTAATTGTTCGTGTTGGAGATAAGCAATACGACGGATCAATTATCCGCAAATTAAAATCACTGAAAAAAGATTTTTCACAAAACGCATACGTATCACAACTTTAATAAAACAGACCAACAATGGCTGAAGTAAAACCTGCAGAAGTATCTGCAATCCTTAGAGAACAGTTGGCCGGATTCAAATCCGCCGCTGAATTAGAAGAAGTGGGAACCGTACTCCAAGTTGGAGATGGTATTGCCCGCATCTATGGTCTTTCCAACGTTCAATCTGGTGAGCTTATTGAGTTCGAATCCGGATTACGTGGAATTGTACTTAACCTGGAAGAAGACAATGTAGGTGCCGTATTATTGGGTACTTCTACAGATATTAAAGAAGGTGATACAGCCCGCAGAACCGGGCTCATCGCATCCATTAAGGTGGGCGAAGGAATGGTTGGACGTGTTGTAAACACCCTTGGTGATGCTATCGACGGTAAAGGCCCGATTAAAGGTGAGCTTTACGAAATGCCACTTGAGCGCAAAGCTCCCGGGGTAGTTTTCCGTCAGCCAGTAAATGAGCCGCTTCAAACCGGTATTAAGGCAATCGATGCTATGATTCCGATTGGACGTGGTCAGCGTGAGTTGGTAATTGGTGACCGTCAAACCGGTAAAACAACGGTATGTATCGATACCATCATCAACCAAAAAGAATTCTACGAAAAAGGTCAACCTGTATTCTGTATCTATGTTGCCATCGGTCAGAAAGGTTCAACCGTTGCCGGTATCGTAAAAAAATTAGAAGAAGCAGGAGCAATGGCATACACTGTAGTAGTAGTTGCTAATGCTTCCGACCCTGCTCCTATGCAGTTCTACGCTCCATTTGCAGGTGCTGCAATTGGTGAGTATTTCCGCGATACAGGTCGTCCGGCATTAATCGTTTATGATGACTTGTCGAAACAAGCTGTAGCGTACCGCGAGGTTTCTCTGCTTCTTCGTCGCCCTCCGGGACGTGAGGCGTATCCTGGGGATGTATTCTATCTCCACAGCCGTCTTCTTGAGCGTGCTGCAAAAGTTATCGCAAACGATGCCATTGCTGCTCAGATGAATGATCTTCCACCATCTTTGAAACCAATTGTTAAAGGAGGCGGATCATTAACAGCACTTCCAATTATTGAAACCCAAGCGGGTGACGTATCTGCATATATTCCAACCAACGTAATTTCAATTACAGACGGACAGATCTTCCTTGAGTCGAACCTCTTCAACTCGGGTGTTCGTCCGGCGATTAACGTAGGTATCTCTGTAAGCCGTGTTGGTGGATCTGCACAAATCAAATCCATGAAAAAAGTTGCCGGTACATTAAAACTTGACCAGGCACAATACCGTGAGCTCGAAGCGTTCGCAAAATTCGGATCTGACCTTGATGCTGCAACCAAAGCCGTTCTTGAAAAAGGTAAACGCAACGTGGAAATCCTGAAACAACGTGAAGGTTCTCCATTAAGCGTAGAAAAACAAGTAGCTATTATCTACCTCGGTACAAAAGGGATGATGTCCAATGTTCCGGTTAATAAAGTGAAAGCCTTCGAAGAAGAATTCCTTGCGTTCCTCGACAGCAAACACCGCAATGTGCTGGATGATTTACGTGCCGGTAAATTTACAGACGAGATTACAGCCGTTCTGGAAACCGTTTGTAAAGATCTTTCTGCAAAATACGCTCACTAATTTTAAGTCCAACCAATGGCTAATCTCAAGGAAATACGCGGACGAATTACTTCGGTAAACTCTACCAAGCAAATTACGTCTGCCATGAAGATGGTTTCTGCTGCAAAATTAAAACGTGCACAGGATGCCATCCTTCAGATGCGCCCTTATGCTGAAAAGCTTCAGGAAATCCTGGGTAATCTTTCGGCTAGTCTCGATGTTAGTGAAGGCGTTTATTCCGCACCGCGTGAAGTAAAAAACGTTTTAATCGTAGCGATTACTTCGAACCGCGGTCTTTGCGGCGCATTTAACAACAACGTGATTAAAAGGACCAATGCATTATTGCAGGAATACAAAGGCAACAGCAATGTATCTGTTTTATGTATTGGTAAAAAGGCTTCTGAATTTTATAAAAACACCGAGTACAACATTAAGGCTTCCGATTTCCCGAAACATCTTAATGAGGTATATGATAATTTGAATTTTAATACCGTTGCTAAAATTGCAGATAATGTAATGCGTCATTATGTTGACCGCAGCATTGATAAAGTGATTTTGGTATACAATAAATTCAAAAATGCAGCGGTGCAGGAACTGATGGCAGAACAATTTTTGCCTGTGATTCCAACCCAAAGCGGAGAAGAAAAAACCTCTTCAGTTGAATACATCTTTGAACCTTCTAAAAAGGAAATTGTAGAGGATCTTATTCCAAAATCTCTCAAAATTCAGTTCTATAAAGCGGTATTAGATTCTTTCGCCTCAGAACACGGTGCGCGTATGACGGCCATGCACAAAGCAACCGACAATGCAACCGAATTAGTTAAAGAACTACGTATTACCTATAACAAAGCTCGTCAGGCTGCCATTACCAACGAAATTCTCGAAATCGTTGCCGGTGCCGAAGCGCTGAACGGATAATACTCACCAAATCATTTACTAAAAAAGCCACCTGAAACATCGGGTGGCTTTTTTTATTTGAAACGCATTTAAACACGTTGCACCTACATCGATTTAGGTTGGTTTATTTAATTCGATCACTCAACCACTAGTCTTCTTAACCCAGCGGCAGTAGAAACAAGGTAAATACCCGGTGAGACAGAATTAAGATTGATCGAAATCGTTTTCCCTGAAACAGTCTCTGTATATACTACCCGTCCAGTTAAATCGATAAGCTCAATCGAGGAGTTAGTTAGTGCTTCTTCGAATTCCAAACGCACCATATCTGCAGCGGGATTTGGACTCATAACAAAATTGGCCTTTTCAGACAGGTCGATCAAGCCCATATTGGAGGGACAAATCTTTTTGATAGATCCGTTCGCTGTATATCCACCTTTGATTACGTAGATACATCCTTCTAAACCTTGAGCGATATCGGTCATACCATTTATGCTTGTTGGCAGCGTTACAGTAACACGATTGGTCACCTGATCAAGACCGGGACCCGATAAAGTCATATCATAAAGTTTAGATGTGTTGTTATAAGTAACTACTAACAAATGACCCTGAAACTCCGGCATAAGAGGATGATCATAAACCATTATTCCCGTAACGGAAGGCACTGGGGCCGACCAGTCGTCGATTGGGTCCGTATAATTTGAATTGTTGCAAAGATTTGTGGTAGAATTTTGAAGGTAATATCCCTCGCAGGTTGGCCAGCCGTAATTGTCGCCTTCATGAATTACATTTACTTCATCCCAGGTATTTAATCCATTTTCCGATGCATATAAGGAATCATTGATGGGGGAAAAACAAAAATCGAAAGAGTTTCGGTGACCATATGTCCAAATCCGGTCATCGTTTCCGCTAAGCGGATTTCCATCGTCGTAAAAAGGGTTGTCGGTTGGAATGCTTCCGTCTTTGTTAATGCGTAAATACTTCCCGCATGGATTCGTTAACAACTGCGCATTTGCCTGAGTAGCTCTATCACCAATGGTGATGAATAAATGCTGATTGTCTCCCGGTTTAAAATGAATATTTCCACCGGTGTGATTTCCTGCAGAAAATGGATCGTTATAACTAAAAATGATGGTTGGGTTGGTACCAACGTGATTCACTTCAGTAAATCGTACTACGCGGATTTGAGCAGGACTTGCATGATTGTAAAAAACATAAACGAAATTATTCGTTGCAAAATCCGGGTCAACAGCAACACCCAAAACACCACGTTCAAAATAGGTTTCTACGGAATCCGTAAAGTCCCAAAGCACGCCTAACAATGCGCCGGTATTATCGAATTTCTTGATTTGCGCGTCAATATTCGTTGCAAAGCCGTCTCCCCCCTTTTGGGCAACATAATAATTGCCATCTGAAGTAATTTCGAATGTAACCGGGTATTTTAAGCCTGTAATCACATCGCTAACGGTGTATTGAGCCAATGAAATAGCGGAAAAAAAGACACTAAAAATGAAAGAAAATAATCCTCTGGTCATGGGTTTAATTTTTGTCTAAACTAGCTAAAAAGCATGTTTCTACCCAATAAAAAAGCGGAAAATACTGGAATCTTAACGAAAAATTTCTTCCACCACAGCCAGCGATTTCAATTGACCAAAATCAGGGATGTGGATCCTTAGATACTCTACAAGGGCATGAAGTAAAAATTTCCGATTGGCCGGATTAATTTTGTGGGAAGCGCTCTCATCAAATAAATCATCAAATTCCTTGGCTATTTCACCTTCCAAAAACAAATTGTGTAAAGGACGATTGGGGACAAAAGAGCCCGCCTGTAAATCGAAATAAATATCACCCGTGTGATAACTTCCATTGGGAAAAAACCCTAAATAAGCCGATAAGTGGGCGATAAAATGTAAATGAGAATCGGGGTCGAAATCTGCCAAATCGAAGTGCTGCAACCACTCCCTGAAAAACAAATAAAGATCCGGCTGTGGTGGTGCATGCTTTAAGCATTTCAATAAAATTTCATTGAGAAACATCACCACGGTGTTACGCAAAACATCGCGCCCAATATTGTGGTATGAAATGTTCAACCGGATTTCCCGGCATGTATGCATTTCCTGTTTTACTTCTTTCCAGGAAACCAATTCCAGTAATGCCAATGGCTCAAATAATCCGGAACGCCGGTGTTTCTTACTGAGACGATGATAATAACTCTGTAAACCCTCGTTGAGTGTAAAGACTTTTAGAATGACACCATTATCGGAATGCTGTATCGTTTGTAGTAGCAACCCCTCGTCCTTATAGAGCATGTCACAAATATACCTTCTCCCACTGAAAGAAGAAATAAGCTAAGAAAAAACTAACACAACTAGTTGATAAACAATATTTTAGCCACTGCTTTGCCGGAACCCTCCGGACCACGTGTTAAGACGGTGTAAACGCCAGAGGCTACGCGTTCACCTTTGAGATTTTTACCATCCCAAATGGCTTGACCTCCTTCACTCTTGGTTACAAAAACGACATTCCCGGCGATATCGGTAATTTTTACATCCGTGTCTCTATCCAAGCCCTTAATGGCAATGATGCCCGTATAATCCGGTCGAACGGGGTTTGGAAAAGCATATACCGAATCGAAAGGAACTTTTTCCATAGTCGCCGTACCGCGATAGGAAACGATGCCTTGCGATGTGGCAAAATAAACTTCGCCGTTGCTATGGTCAATTTCAATATCGTTGACCTGGTTCGATAAAAGGGGACTATTATCCTTAGTAAAATGCTGAAGCTGTTCTGTACCATCGGCCGACATCAGATAAACGCCTGAACCATCGGTGCCAATCCATTTTCGGTTTGCACCATCTACAGCAATGGCAGTAATTACTTCAGTTTCGAGCAGAATTTGAATATTTCCGTCTTGTTCAATTAAAATTTGCTGGGCATCAAAGTTTCCTCCGTTGAAGTAAGCATCCTGAGAATAAACTACGGCAATACCAGCTCCGGTACCAATCCAGATTTCATCGTCGAGATCTTCGGCTACGCAATACACATCGGTACTAGGTAAATTTCCAGAACCACTTCCGGAACTATACATGAAGTACTGATCATCCGAGCCGTTATTGATCGTGCCTTTATCGTCCCACAATAGAAGTCCGCCGGTTTGTGTCGTTGTGGGTATAGCCACCCACTTGTAGGTAAAATTTTTGCTGCAAACAATTTTTCGAAATACACGGTTATCTGCCACAGCTCCGAGGTCGTAAGAAACAAAAGATCCGTCGGCCTTTCTACAAGCAAAGGGTTTGTTCACATTGGCAATACCCATCCAAAGATTTCCATCCTCATCAAATGTTAATGCCGTAATACCACAGTAACCCGGGCGAGCCGACCATTGAGGTAAAATGGAGTTTTTCTCATCGTAACAATTCAGCACCTCCCCATTTCGCATCTCGACCAATCCGAAGAAGGACATCGATCCGCCGAACACGTGGCCGGGATCATTGGGGTCGATAGCAACCGCCATAAAATCGAAAAGAGAATCCTGGCCAAGATAATTATCGGGATCAGAAAAGGTTTTGCGGGTTTGCCAAATCCCGTTTGTACGGCCCGAAATAAAATCATTGTTGTAGGAGTTTAACCATGCGGCACCATAAACCACTCCAGGTGCTACCCAAACGTTTCCATCGCTAATCGCTAAATCCTGCGAAGAAGCAGATCGGGGTCCATCCGGACAAATCGGAGAATTTTCCCAGGTGTTAAGTGCCTTCACCAAACCTTCATTTCTATCGGCAATCCAGTAGTGGTTCCCGCCAAAAACCGTTTGCAAAGGTTGTGGTCCACCCTGCACATAATCGAAAATGTTCATCACCTGGGTAAAGGAAGCGTCATAAGATTCGATGGAGAAGTTAAACGAAAAGATCAATTGAGCAGAGGAGACATCCATCGACCGCACCCCTTTTCCGGCGATTGCGGGGACATTCACCCAACCAGCTCCTGCATTCCGATAAACAGAATCGTGATCAAATTGACTGCTCTGCCACACAGCCACTACCTCGTTGTTGAAGGTGGCAATCTCTGAAATCACAGAATCACGTACCCCAACTGGAAGCGTGTTGTCCTTTGTCCAGGAAGTATAATCCGTTAAAAAAGGATTTTGCAAATAGGCTTTGTATACACCCTTTTCGGTAGCCGCAAAAAGAGAATCGGAACGGATGGTCAACGCGTTTACCTTAACGGATGTTCCGGATGGAGCAAGGTAATAGGTCTCCTTTACCTCCTTTCGGTTGAGGTCAAGAACCACGATTCCAAAACCGGTGGACAAATAGGCATATCCCGATGAAGGGTAAATATGATAAATGGTTTTATCGCCAATGATGCTGCTACGTTTGATATCGGATAAGTTCGTGGTGGACAAAGCAGAGGGGTCAATCAAATCCACATTACCATTCGAATATCCTACAACCAATGTATTTGTGCCAGCATCGAATGCAAGGGAACTGATACCAATATCCGAAAGCAGATTTACCTTACTTAAGCGGCTCACAGAATTATCATCCTGGTCAAAACAAAACAAAGCATTACCCCCGCTGCAAAACACCCTGGACCCTGTATACGCCACAGCGCTACCACTGGCATAGGGCAGGTGATCCCTCCATTGTCCGATTGAAGGGGTTTGAGCAGAGGCTAAAAAAGGAAGCCAAAGCAGAGAAAAAAGCACAAAACGAATCATGAAAATCTCTTTTTCAGAGAACGAAAATAGTAGGCCTTTGGTATTTATACCAATGAAAATAGGGCAATGTGGACAAGTATTAATAAGTCAGAAATCCACAAAACACACTCGATTATGAACAAAAAATCCCGCATTACGCGGGATCTTTTAAGCTTGTTTTTTGAAGATATAAATCTGACTCGACCAGGCATCCGGAACACGCCGGGCATTTCTGTTCGACTTCCATCCCTGCCAAAATCCCTTTAACACACCACCGCCTTTTATCTTTTCACTAAGCATCGAAACATAATAAGCATCATACTTCATAGGCAAGGTTTCAATGCACCGAAAGCCATGCTTCTCAAAAAGGCGACGTAAAACAGATGGACTAAAGTGATAGAGGTGACGAGGAACATCATATGCCGCCCAGTGCTCCTTGTAATGCGCGGCATCAGCAGATGCAGGGTTGGGAACAGCGATTAATAAGGCACCATCATCTGCCAACAAAGACTTCAGTTTTTCAATATCTGAATTCAACTCGGGCAGATGTTCTAATACATGCCAGAGCGTAATCATGTCAAATCCTTTTTCTAGCCCTTGCAATTCATCCCTGCTCAAGGCCTGAATTCCGTTAAGCTCCTTTGCTAATTTACGGGCATCTGGATCCGGCTCAAGACCCAAAACATCGAACCCACCAGCTCTTGCTGCGGCCAAAAAATGTCCGGTTCCACATCCAAAATCCAATAATTTTTTACCCTTTGAAACACGAGAAATCAATGATACCTTTTGTTTCAGTGTCCTTTTTCGAACCTTTTGATACAAGAAATTGATGAGTCCCTTTTTTGAAGAAGTGTGCGAAACATATGATTCAGCCTTGTAGTAATTCCCCAACACATTCAGCTCCGGGATAGGATTAGTGAAGAGAAAGCCACAGGTCGTACAGCTTACAATAGGGAATGATTCCCCGCTTACGGTATGATCCTTACAAGTTAAAAAAAGGGAAAAGTCATGCCCATCGCATACAGGGCAGCGAGAAATGTTTAGCATCAGTTGTGTTTCACGTGGAACAAATCGGGACTATTAACGCCCCAAATATATCATCAAAATGGATATGTCGGCCGGAGAAATTCCGCTAATTCGGGATGCTTGTCCTAATGTCTTTGGACGAATCTTAATCAGTTTCTCTTTAGCCTCTGAAGAAAGAGATCCTAATTTAGAGAAGTCAAGATCCTCATGCAAAAGGATATCTTCCAGCTTAAGCATCTTATTGGCCAGCTCTTCTTCTTTCTCGATATAACCCTCGTACTTGATTTGAATCTCGGCTTGCTCTACACACAGCTTGCGTTGATCTGATGGGATCGTATTTAAAAAGTCCTGTAGAGAAGGGGAGGCGTTTTCAATATCGGAGAATTGGATTTGGGGACGACTAAGCACGCTCTGCATCTTTACCTTTTGACGGAGTTCGTCCGTCTCCAACTCCTTAAGTCGGGGATTAATTTCCTCCGGAGCTATACTTTCTTTTTTAATAAAGCGGACGATATCTGCTGTATGTTTTTGCTTCTTTTCCACTTCACGCATCCTGTCTTCTTTAGCCAGGCCCATCTCAAAAGCTCTTGGGGTTAACCTCAAATCGGCATTGTCTTGCCTTAACAAGATCCTGAATTCCGCCCTGGAGGTAAACATTCGGTAGGGCTCTTCTGTACCCTTTGTAATTAAATCATCTATTAAAACGCCGATGTATGCTTCGGAGCGTTGAAGTATAAATGGATCTTTATCGTTGATTTTTAAATGCGCATTTATTCCCGCCATCAATCCCTGGCAAGCCGCTTCTTCATAGCCGGTAGTACCATTGATTTGTCCGGCAAAATATAAATGCTCAACCAGCTTTGTTTCTAAGGTGTGCTTTAATTGGGTAGGAGGGAAGTAATCGTATTCAATGGCGTAACCCGGGCGAAACATCTTGGCATTTTCGAATCCAGGGATTCTTTTTAAAGCAGCATACTGAACATCCTCCGGCAAAGAAGTAGAGAATCCGTTGACATAAATCTCTACTGTATTCCAACCTTCAGGTTCAACGAAAATTTGGTGACGCTCCCTTTGGGCAAAACGATTTACTTTATCTTCTATTGAAGGGCAATACCTGGGACCCGTACTCTGAATGGCGCCATTAAACATTGGCGAGCGATCAAATCCGGAACGCAGGATATCATGTACAATGTCGTTGGTATAGGACATATAACAAGAAAGCTGTCGTTCTAATGGACGCGTGCTATTGCTATAACTGAACTTACCCGGATTGAAATCGCCGGGTTGTTCTTCCATTTTAGAATAATCAAGCGTGCGACCATCGATTCGGGGAGGTGTACCTGTTTTCATTCGGCCAGCCTCAAAGCCCAATTGAACCAAATCCTCAGTAATTCCAAAAGCGGCCTTTTCACCCATTCGTCCACCACCAAATTGCTTTTCACCTACGTGAATTAATCCATTCAAAAATGTACCATTGGTTAAAACCACCGCTCTGGAACGAACCTCCATTCCCATGCCGGTTTTTATGCCGACCACCTTATTCCCTTCCACAATCAGACCAGATACCATGTCCTGCCAAAAATCAACATTAGGGGTTTGCTCAAGTAATTGTCGCCAGGTTTCGGAAAACAACTGACGATCGTTTTGAGATCTTGGACTCCACATGGCCGGCCCCTTAGAAAGGTTTAGCATTTTGAACTGGATGGCGGAACGGTCGGAAACAATTCCCGAGTAGCCCCCCAGGGCGTCCACTTCCCGAACAATTTGCCCTTTTGCAATTCCACCCATGGCAGGATTGCAGGACATTTGTCCAATAGTTTGCATGTTCATTGTAACCAGCAGGACCCTGGATCCTAAATTGGCAGCAGCGGCAGCAGCTTCACAACCGGCATGACCGGCACCAACTACTATAATGTCGTATTGAGGTAATATTTGCATGATGTTCCACGTGAAACATTAAAGGACCAACTTCCGGAGATAGGTGTTCTCTTTTTTGGTCATTAATTCTTTATCTGTCTTCCTTTTATCTTTATATCCGCATAAATGAAGAACACCGTGTATCATCACCCGGTGCAATTCTTTTTCTGTACTTACTTTGAATGTTCTAGCATTTTCAATTACCCGATCTAAACTAATCATTAAATCTCCGCTAACTTTCTGATTATCAGTGTATTGAAAAGTAATGATGTCAGTATAATAATCGTGTTGAAGAAATTGGCGGTTTACTTCTAATAGTTGATCATCGCTACAAAGGACAATAGTAATTGTTCCGCACATCAACTTTTCTGTTTCGATGGCGGATTTAATCCAAGAGCTAAGCTCCCTTTTGTGTTTTAAGCGATAGCCGGAATAATTGGACTGAAATGAAATTTTACCTGCCACGGGTATTAATTGGCAGAAGCCTTAAATTTTAGTTCAACGCGTTTACCCTGATTGGTAAAGGTAACTTCATCGGCGAGGTTCTTCATTAGAAAAACACCTCTGCCATTTGGCTTTTCAAGATTGGCCGGATCGGTGGGATCGGGGAGGTGTTGGAAATCGAATCCGTCTCCTTCATCTTCTACAACGAAACTCAAACCGGTTTCTTTATTCTCGAAAGTGAGCGTGATGTTCTTTGAAGGATCTTGTTTATTACCGTGCAAAATAGCGTTGTTTACTGCCTCGGTAAGGGCAATAAGAATATTGCCATAATGATCTTCGTTAACCTTGAATTCCTCACAAACCTTGTCGATCATTTTTTCTACCAACGAAAGATTTTCGATTCTTGAAGGAAAATTAATCTCTTTCACCGGTCTAGCGTAAGCCTGCTCCATACTTTACTTTTCAATTACATTGAAATATTCATTCACGCGGTTCTTATAATATGGTGTAAGGTCGGCAGGAATAGTCCGCAACAATTCCACCTCTTTTTCTTTTTGCCTTTTATACTGCAAAAATTGAAAAGAGTTACTCAAATCTTCATTTTTCGCTTCATTTGATTGTCTTTTTTCATCCCAATCCCTTTCCCGAAGCGCTTTTTCCGATTCCAGCAGGCGTGTAACTATGTCTTGTTGACGAAGCAGTGTTTCGCGGTTGATGTTCATATTGACGATATCCTCTTCGTTCTTCTCCATTTGTTCGGCAATCTTTTTTAATTGATTTCCTTTACCGGAACCATCCTTATTTAATTCCGTTCCCAGCTCCTGCAGTTTCCTTCTCAAGGCTTCTTGCTGCGCAGCCATCTCGGCCAACTCTTTGCTTAATTGTCCATTTTGACCCGGCATTCCCATTCCCGGTTTTTGACCCGGTTTTTTACCGTTTTGTTGCTGACCCTGCTGCTCTAGTTGTTTCTTTAATTGCTCGAGCGTTTTGGCGAGGTCTTCCTGCATCTTTTTAATGGACTGCACCGATTGTTCCGGGCTCTGTCCTTGTCCCTGCGGTTTGCCATCTCCGGGTTTAGGTTTTCCTTTACCGGGTTTATTACACGAACCATTCCCCGCTGCAGAACTATTCATTTGTTGTTGCATTTGTTGCAAGGCATTATCCAGCATCAGAGCAAGGTTATTGAGGGAGGTCATTACATATTGCTGATTGGAATTAGCCTGGGGTGTTTTACGTTCACCAATATTCGAAATCGCTTCTTCCATGTTTTTATTGATGGTAACCATTTCCTGGTTGACAATACTCTGTATAGAAACCTGGCGTTTACTCAATGCAAACAAAGAATCTTCAATCACTTTGGCATCGTCCTGCAACTTGCGTTGTTGTTGTCCGAGTTTAATGTATTTTGGATCCTTAGCACTGGTTTTGGCCATCTCTTTCATCAATGCTTCCTGATCGAAAGAAAGTGTAATCAAATTCTCCAACAATGCACGGATGGCATCCATGTCTTCAGCGTTTTGTTGCGCTTGCATACCCTGCAACATGGATTCCATTTGTTGCTGAAGTTTTTTCATTTCCTGCGAAGCGTTTTTCTGCGATTCAGACGCTTTTTTATTCTTGTTCTGATCTAGTTCTTCAGAACTCTTTTGCATTTCTTCACTAATTTTTTCCTGACTCTCTTCTGTATTTTCAAGGTTCTTTTTGTTCTCTAATTCTTCATTTAATTTGTTCAACTCCTCGAGGTCCTTTTTAATATTTTCAAACTCTTTATTTAATTCTTCCTGCCGCTTTTCAAGATTTTCCTGTGATTCTTTTTTGTCCTTGGTATCCTCTGAAAGCTTCTCCTGTTTTTCGGCCAACTCATTTAGTTTTTCGCTGATGTTTTCCATCTTCTGTTCAAACTCCATTTGTTTAAACAATTCGAGTGAGCGATCTAGTTCCTTCTCTAGTTCTTTATTCGACATTTCCATTTCCTGCATTTGCTCCTGAACCTTATCCTTGTTCATGGCCTCCATCAGTTTTTGTAATTCGTCGTAAAGTTTTTTCATCTCATCGGTCATGATCTTATCGAACATTTCCTCGAGCTGTTTTTGTTTTTCCAATAAAGCCGGATCCATTTCGTTGAATTCGGTTTTTTGCTGGTTGTTGAGTTTGTTGTCCTGCTTAATCTGTTCAATTTGTTTCTGCAGGTTCATCTGACGCTCCATCAGGTTTTCCAACTTGCTTTTATCCTGCCAGCCCAATTGCTTTTTCTCCAACATCTCTTGCTTGAGCAATTGCATCTCTTTATCGATCTTTTTAGCCTCTTTTAAGGCACTTTCGAGGTCTGACTTAATTTCCTTATTGTTCTTATCGGTAGAGGCGCTGATTTCCTCCAGCGTAGGCGCTTTAAAAACCCTTGTTGCAGAACGAGTAAATTTTGGACCGTGAATTCCGTCGTTATCGTACACCACAAAATAATACTCAATCTGATCACCCGGTGAAATGCTCATGGTGGACATATCCCAATAATAGACAAAGCGATCACTGGTGTTTTGACGGGAAAAAGGAAGGTCAACCGTATGCAATTGTTTATCGGAAACCGAATCGGAACTTTCGATAAAACGATAGGCGAAACTTAATTTAGTAAACCCATAATCGTCGGAAATTTCTCCGGCAAAGAATTTACGTTTGAGCGAGGTACTATCCTGGTGTTCTTCTAATGAAATAGAAGGATACTGGTCTGCCACCACATTGAGGTAATAGTTTAACGAGTCGTTGGAACTTGTAAATTGATTTTTGGATCTCAGGCTATAGCTTCCGCTCTTTTTTAGGCGTGAATTAAACACGAATAAATCCTTTGACGATGGTTTTAAATTCAAAATGGTATCAGGTAATTGCACACGCAACTCGTCGGTATATTTTGTACGAACCAACCATTTTGCCACGGTGCCTTCGGGAACAGATAAATCACCCGAATTACTAATTGTTTTAGCACTTAATCCGGTGTACTTCGGAAATTCAAGCTGTACTTCGAATGAAATAAGACTAGGGTTAGGAAGTATTTTTACCTTGTATTCTTTAGAACTGAATCCATCGGCTGTAAAGTGAAAAGAAAAATCTTTGCTCACTTTTTTAAACGTGTATTCGAAATGCCGTTTATCTTTTTGTTGCATCAGGTAACTTTCGGTTCCTGTTACAATCCGAACCTCAGCAGGAATGCTCTCTCCTTTTAGTTCCAGTTGAACAATGTAATCGCTTTGCTCAATGGCTTCTGTTTTTTCATTGAGCAAAACAAATTCAAAAGGAGCCTGAACTTCGAAATCGGAATTATAATTCACCAGGCGATAAGTACCTTCCTTGAGTAGTCCGGGTGCGGCAATGAACAAGGTTAATACAACGAAAACCGGAGGCAATAAGAAGCGAAGGTATTTTCTATTCTTGCTGAGGTCAATTGCAGCGGTAAAGGGAACCGGTTTTAATTCCTTCACCCGCTGGGTGATGGAGGCCTGTACCAAATCTAATTGCTGACCGGAAATATCGGAATAGGCTCCCAATTGGAGCGTGTTTAATACTTTATCGTTTACATCGGGAAAATGATTCCCGATAATGAGCGATGCCTTTTCATAGGAGATAACCTTACCCAGGCGGTAAAGCCGGATTAAAGGATCTATCACCCAAAAAATGAAGCTCGTTAAAAAGACCCCGACAAATGCAAAAAACATCAGGGTGCGTACACCTGAACTAAAAAAAGCAAAATAATCGGAAATGATTGCTACCAGGTAAAAAGCCAGCACTGAAGAAACGCTGAGCAAAAGGCCCCGAATCAGAAGATTTTTATAATACTTCCGAATGAATTCGTCGAGCTTTTCAACTAATATGTTCAGGTTGTTATTCACGGCTAACAATAAACGGTTTTGTGTGGCTTTTGTTACGTAAAGATCGTTAAAAAGCGCGAAGCAACAATTTGTACACTTCAGAATGATCGCCGTTCATTTTTTAAGGGGTTTTAATCGCATTCTTCTATCTTTGCGGCCAAATTCCTTTCAAATGAACAATCGTCGTGTTAGAGTGCGCTTTGCACCCAGTCCAACGGGTCCCCTTCACATGGGTGGTGTAAGAACTGCTTTATATAATTACCTGTTTGCCAAAAAGCACGGGGGTGATTTCATTTTGAGAATTGAGGATACCGATCAAACCCGATTTGTTCCAGGTGCAGAGGAGTACATCATTGAATCGCTAAAATGGTGTGGAATTTTACCGGATGAGGGTGTTGGTTTCGGTGATGGTCCACACCGTCCTTACCGCCAGAGCGAACGTAAAAATGCCGGAGTGTATGCACAGTATGCCGACCAGCTGATAAAAAGTGGTCACGCCTATTACGCTTTCGACACTTCGGAGGAACTCGAAGAAATGAGAAAACGTTTGGAAGCAGCTAAAGCGAAAAGCACTTCCTATAATGCCATTACGCGCCAGCACATGAAAAATTCGCTTACACTTCCGGAGGATGAAGTTGAGCGCAGAATTAATAGTGGCGATCCATATGTTATCCGAATTAAAATGCCACGCAATGAGGAGGTCCGCTTAAAAGACATCATTCGCGGCTGGGTTGTGGTAAACACAGCGGAACTTGATGATAAAGTTTTGTTTAAATCAGACGGCATGCCCACCTACCATTTAGCGAATGTGGTAGACGACTATTTAATGCAAACCTCACATGTGATTCGCGGTGAAGAATGGTTACCATCTGCCCCGCTCCATGTATTGTTATACCGCTATTTGGGCTGGGAAGAAGTGATGCCTGAATTTGCACATTTGCCGCTGTTGTTAAAACCTGACGGAAACGGAAAACTGAGCAAGCGCGATGGAGACCGTTTAGGTTTTCCTGTTTTTCCTTTAGAGTGGAAAGATCCTTCATCAGGAGAAATTTCATCGGGATACAGAGAGAAAGGATATTTTCCTGAAGCATTTATTAATATTCTGGTGCTTTTGGGATGGCACAGCAGCGGTAATCAGGAATTGTTTACTCTGGATGAACTCATTCAGGAATTTTCACTGGAGCGCGTAAGTAAAGCCGGGGCAAAATTCGATCCGGAGAAAGCAAAGTGGTTCAATCAGCAATACCTCAGAAAACACACGCCTGCTGAACTTGCGCAAGCATGGAAACCAGAACTTGAAAAAAGAGGGTTTGCTTTTGATTTAAGTTTTGTAAGCAGTGTATGCGGATTACTTCAGGAAAAAGCCAATTTCGTAAATGAGTTTTGGTCGCTCGGTAATTATTTCTTCGAAGAGCCTGCTTCTTACGATGCTGAGGTCGTAAAAAAACGCTGGAACGAAAAAAGCGCGCAGTTTATTCAACAGATTGGAGATGCCTATCAACATTGTGCCGACTTCAATAAAACAAGTGCTGAAGAGCTATTTAAATCCACAGCAGAAAACTGCGGACTAAAAACCGGTGAGGTGATGCAATTGTTCCGTGTTTGTTTAAGCGGACAAGCGGGTGGTCCGGCCTTGTTTGAAATGGCTGAATTACTCGGAAAAGACCGCTGTGTAATGCGACTCAAAAAAGCTGCTGAAACCATCAAGTAATTTTTTGATTTCGTTCACCCTTGCCGATTTTTCTCTATTTTAGAAAGATGATCCGCAAGTTGTGTATACTCTTCTTTGTGCTCGCAAGCAGTAAAGCATTTGCGGTATCTACCATTGACAGTCTTTTACAAATTACCAGTAGTACTCAACCTGATTCCATCAAGGTTGATGCCTATAATGATCTCATTTGGGAATATTACGGTTACAACAACGATTCTGCCTTGTATTATGGCAATCAGAGTATCCGTTTGGCAACAGCCATTGATTATAAAAAAGGTCTGGCCAATGCGCATCGTTATGTAGGAAATGTATACGAATTGATCTCCAACTACGCACGAGCATTACAACATCAGCAAATTAGTTTAGAGATTGCGGAATCGATCCATTTTAAACCTGCTATTGCAAGTTCGTTAAGTAATATTGGTTCAATCTACGAGCGAATTAATGATTATAAAAAGGCATTGAGTTACCTGGAGCGGAGTTTAAAATTATGCATTGAGCTCGACCAAAAAGAAGGTATTGCAGCGGTGTATGGAAATATCGGAAACATCTATTTTAACATTAAGGCCTTTACCAAATCGCTCGAGTGTTATAAGACGAGTTTAAAAATGAACGAGGAAATTGGTAATCTATACGGAATTGCCGTTTCGAAAAGTAATATTGGCAATATTTATATTGAGCAAAAAAAATACAGAGAAGGTATAGAACAACATTTGTCTTCGCTGGAGATCCGAACACAGATTAATCATCGTCAGGGAATGGCAAGTTCAATGGCAAGTCTGGGTATTTGTTATCAGGCGATTGGCGACATTCAAAAAGCGAAAGAATATTTTGCGCAATCGGCCTTAATCTCAGATGAAGTAGACGATGTGTTATCGGGAATGAAAGCAAATAAGGGATTGTATGAGATATCGAAAGAAAACAAGAACTATCCTGAAGCGCTTCGATATCATGAAGAATTTTTCCGCTTAAATGATTCTGTTTTTAATGCCAACCGTAACGAAGAAATTACCAATCTCCGCACCAAGTTTGCACTTGATCAACAACAAAAAGAGCTCGACACAAAAGCTGAAGCAGAAAAAATAAAACTTCAGGCGGAAGCAGATGCCGATCATCAGCGACAACAAATTATTATTTATGCGTCTGTTGCCATATTGGTAACACTGATTGTTTTTCTTCTCTTTTTATTCAATCGCTTTCAGGTTACGCGCCGTCAAAAATTAATCATCGAAGAGCAAAAGAAAACCGTTGAAGAAAGTAATAAACAAATTACCGATTCCATTAACTATGCACGGCGAATTCAAGAAGCCTTGCTGCCTTCTGAACATGATTTAAAGTCGCAATTCAACGATTCCTTTTTATTATTTAAACCCAAGGACATTGTTAGCGGAGATTTCTTTTGGATCAGCGATCAGGGCAATCACATCTTTTTTGCGCTTGCAGATTGTACTGGACATGGCGTACCGGGTGGATTCATGAGTATGCTTGGAACCAGTTTTTTGAACGAAATCATCAATGAAAAAAAGATGATGGATCCCGGTTCAATTTTAGATTTATTGCGTGAACGTGTCATTGCTGCTTTACGCCAACAAGGAAACATTGCCGAGAATAAAGACGGTATGGATATAGTTTTATGTCGCTATAACAAGAACAACAAACAACTTTGTTATGCTGCCGCTAACAATCATTTCTACGCCATAAAAAACAATGTTCTGTTGGAATGCAAAGGCGATAAAATGCCGATTGGTTACCATGGTTTGTCCATGCAGCCTTTTCAGGAACATTGCTTAGCGTTAAATGATGGCGACGCTGTGGTGTTGTTTTCTGACGGACTTGCGGATCAGTTCGGCGGACCAAACGGAAAAAAACTAAAACATAAATCCCTGGAACAATTAATCAGCGAAAAACACCATATTCCCATGGATCAAATGGGACGTTCAATCCTGGATCTTTTAAATAACTGGAAGGGGAACCTGGAACAAGTAGATGATGTTTGTGTTGCAGGAATAAGATTTTAAACATGGGAATTGTATCGATTAAAGGCCAAAGGGTTTACGCCTATCATGGTTGTTTGGAAGAAGAAGCTTTAGTGGGAACAGAATACCGTATTGATGTAGATATACATCTTGACTTCACAAAAGCATCCATCAGTGATGATTTGACAGAAACAGCCGATTATGTTGTAGTGGCCGCAATAGTTAAAGAAGAAATGGCTATCCGCAGTAAACTGATAGAGCAGGTTGCATATCGAATCATTGGTAGAATCCGGGGTGTATATCCAAAGGCGGATAAAGTGGTAATCTGTCTCCAAAAGATTAATCCTCCGGCGGGTGCCGACCTGGATTATGTTAGTGTTACGCTAGAGGGCTAGTACAATCGATTTTTTTGTATATTTGTCGACCCTAAATGGTCCTGTGGCCGAGCGGCTAGGCAGAGGTCTGCAAAACCTTGTACAGCGGTTCGAATCCGCTCGGGACCTCCAAGAAAGCCGGTGCAAGTGCATCGGCTTTTTTATTTTCTTCCTTTTATTTTAGCATATGGACAAAAAAAATCCGGACCCTTTCGAGTCCGGAAATTTTATTTGTTTGGTGTTTATTTATTTCTGAAGAATCAGTTTTTCGGTTTGAGTTTGTCCGTTTCCAGTGAAGCGAACAAAATAAACTCCGGCTGATTGTTCGGTAAGATCAATTTGTTTTACTGCACCATTTTGAATGTTGTTCCATTGTGATGAAGCAACTACTTTACCGCTAAGATCAATTACCTCTACTTGTACAACTGAAACGATTGTTCCAAATGAAACATTAATCATTCCATTGCTAGGATTAGGGTAAAGACTGATGTTGTTTACCAATGAAAGATCTTCTACTCCAGCACAAGCATCAACTACGATAGCGAGTGAATCTGAATTTGAACATCCGTCAACATCCGTGTAAGAGTAAGTCAATGTATAGTTACCTACAGTAACAGTAGTTGGATCGAAAGATGTACCGGAAATACCGTTACCCGACCAAGAACCTCCAACCGGTGTTCCGGTTAAAGCAACTTGTGTTCCGTAAGTACAAACTGTAGAAACAGGTGAAGAAACAGTTACGTTTGGAAGTCCGTCTTCATCACCATAGCCTGCAACCCAATACAAAGCGTTAGCCATTAAGTCGCCACCTTGCGTTGATGCATCCCATAAATCGGAACGAGAATCTGATGAAGGAGGGAAGAAGTTAAGGTCGGCACGACGAGCATTGTTTCCACCAACATTTGTTTTATAAGCAACCAATCCAACTCCATTATCCCAATCTGCCAACATAGTAGCGCCTGCAGCAAGTGTAACTGAAGGAGATATAAAGGAAGCCGATCCTCCATTAAGATTTGTGATTCCTTTAATGATAGGGTGACAATCGTTATAAACCGTACCTAAATAGAGAGTGGTACCGTCTGTTTGGTTTCCTGATGGAACCATCACCTGGTAGGTGCTGGTATTAAATGCACCGGCAATGGGAACGCTAGCCGTTGAAAAAACTGCATTAACAACTCCACCGCCATTATCGATATAAGCAGCGAGATTATCACCAAGAAGTATATCATCTTGTGCTCCGTAGTCAGTAAATACCAACACCGCATCATAATAATCAAGTTCAGCTACAGTTGGTGTACCATCAACATAAATATTATACAAAGCCGCTTTACCGAATTTACCAGTTGCAAGGATTTTGTCTGCAACATCTTGTAACCACACATTGTCGTCTTCTGCACCGGCAACAAGGATACGTGGACGAATGGTCCATGTTAAAGCATTTGCCATTAACAATCCGCCGTCAGTAGCAGAATTCCAAAAGTCGGAACGAACATCGATGGATGGTGGGTAAAGGTTTAAATCCACGCGGCGTGATTTTGCTGGACCAACATTTTCTTTAACTGCCACTAACCAAGAACCGTTATTCCATTGTGCAATGGTAGAAGCGCCCGGGGCAAGTGTAGTAGATGTAGATACATAACTTGCAGTACCGCCATCTAAAGAGTTTACACCTTGCATTACAGGGTGACTTGGATCCAGAACGGTACCAAGTGTAAGTTGTGTGTTTTGATTCTGACCAGAAGGGACAACCACTTGATAAGTAGAAGTATTAAAGTTTCCATCGATAGGAACACTGGCATTTGCAAAAACGCAGTTTACAACACCGCCACCGCCATCGATATAAGCGGCCAGATTATCTCCCATTAATACTGAGTAGCTTGCTGAACCGTCAGTGAAAGTTAACACTGCATCATAAGCCTGAAGGTCTGTAAGTGTAGGAGTACCTGCAGAAATGTTATAAATGTCTACCACGTCAAACTGACCTGTAGCCTGAAGTTTAGCCTGAACATCGTTGTTCCATGCCGGATCTCCCGGAGCACCGCATACCAATACTTTAATCTGAGCATTGGAAAGTGTCCCCGTAAAGAATAAAGCTATCGCAAGAGAAAGCTTTTAGAATTTTGTAAAAGTTTCATGCATATTCTTTTCGTTTTGGGTTTTACAAATCAAAAGTAATTAGGATATTATGTATGAATTAGGACAAAAATCATATTTCGGAAAGTTTTTGTGAGCATTCAGAAGATTTTGAAAAAAATAATTAATAAACATCCTGGTTGTTTTAATAAGTTATGCTTTACAAAAAAGCTTCGTTGTATTTTAATTGAATTTAATACTCTAATTACGTTCAACCTAAAAAATGCTATAAATCGGGTATTAATACCATATAATCTAGGTGGTCCTACCGAAAAAGCCCGATCAGGTGCTGATTCGTCCTTATTTTACCTTTATATTAAATGGGATTAATCGTTTTATCACCCGGTGCGTAAAACGCATATTTGAATGTGAAATGGATTTTATTTATGGTGACGGTGTTCGCTATTGCGTGCACAAACAACGTTGCTCCTCCGCCTCCGCAAACGTGCGATACAAGTATTGTTTCTTATCATAACGACATTGTTCCGCTCATTCTGTCTTCCTGTTTCTCCTGTCATTCTGCCCCATCACCCAGTGCGGGTATTAATCTTGCCGACAGCGCCTCCTTTTTTTTCTATGTAAACGAAGGTAGTTTTTATGGTGCGGTTAGCTGGGACGGTTCCTATGCTTTAATGCCGCCTGATGCTAAACTGGATGATTGCTCCATGGCAAAAATCACAAAGTGGAAAAACGAAGGATACCCCGCCAATCAATAGCGGAGCACCCTTTACCTATTAGCGCACTTCAAATCCCATTGGGGGTACCCGAATTGCACCCGAGGGACCTCTCGCGTTGATGTTCTTAAATATTACTGTAGATCCGCTTCCGGCTCTCGATAAAAAACTTTTCATTTCAGTAGTGAGTCCCGCAGCATCCGAATGACGATTAATGATATTGTTTCCTGCCGTAATCACCATATCGAATGAGGTAATGGTAAATGAAACTTTACTTGGATTCAGCGGAAAGGAATTATCGTAACCAAGACGTATACCCACATTCATGTTACCGCTTACTTCCGATTTAGAAACAGTTCCCTGCGTTGATGGTATACTTCCGAAAAAGACCTGAGGTGTTGGTAGTTTTCGCACCATGTATGTTGGTCCGTTAAAACTTTTTACACCCTGTTCAGTTCTTACGCTGATTACAGAATTTAATCGTTGTCCAACAGCGGATGCCGGTGCACGAATGGTGTACTTACCTCCTCCCTGAGCACTAACAGATGCTCCGTTCAGACTAAGCATTGTTTTATCCTGAGGATATCCGGAAACCGAGGCAGAAAATGTATGGTCGTATCCAGCATAGATAATGGTCATGTCCTCATTGGAAACAACACCGCTTGGTTGTCCCACTTCATAACTATACGACCAGGGCTTCCATTTTTTTATACCACGTTCCTCAATAGCAATTTGTCCAAATAAAGTATGTTTTCCCGCTGTGTTTGCGCGGACAGAAATTGTTCCATTGGCCATTTGATTAAGATTCACCGAATCGTTCATTCCAAATTTTACTTCCGAAATTTTTGTTGAGTCGTAAGCGGCAATCATTATTTTTACCTGCATCGAATCGCCAAGATTCATGTAGTTGGAAGGAGCGAATGCCATAGGTTCTATTTTATTCACTTTAAATGGCTCCACTTTCACGCGTGATGATAAAATTTCCAGCGCTTGTACTTCTGCGGAACGGATATCGTTAGACAGCGAAGTAAACAGGGCTGATGCTGCAACCACCGGTGCATGATCAAACATTCCCAATTGCCAGTCGACCTCCGATTCAAAATCTTTTATTTTCTCCGGAAGACTCAGCGTTTTATATATACCTCTTATCCGGTCCTGATCTTCGGGATATACATTTTTGCGCAACTCTTCCTCAAGCGAAAGCGAATCGCTGATTGCGGTTGGATCGATTTTATATTTTTTTCCTCCGTATTCATATTCGGAAACAAGCACCATTAATTCATCGCGAAATGCATGAATTTTATTCCTGATCTCTGCTCCAAATGCATATCCGGATGTTCCGATTTCACCGCCAAACAAACGTGTGGCAATATCGTAATCGTCTTTGTTTTGAACCTCCATCAGGTTTCTTGTTTTAAACCGAAAATTTTCTTCATCCGGAACAACATAATCTTCCTGTTCTATTTCGAACAACATTTTGTTTTTGCATTCCATTTGGATAAAGTGGTCCATTTCGAAAACCTTTTTCCGAATCTCTACAGCTCGCTTTTTCCAGTTCAGAACTGCTGATTGACTCTCGGGTACTTTTGCTAAACTTTCGGTTAGCCGCGCCTCATCAAATCCTTGCATGATGGATTCCGATTTGTCGATTAAAATTCTGTTT
Source organism: Flavobacteriales bacterium (assembly GCA_019694795.1). Taxonomy (NCBI): domain Bacteria; kingdom Pseudomonadati; phylum Bacteroidota; class Flavobacteriia; order Flavobacteriales; species Flavobacteriales bacterium. The sequence continues at coordinate 28,094 of JAIBBF010000014.1, forward strand.
CCTTCCATGAGTTTGTTATCGAGCTTTACAAAGGCATTAACAATCTCTTTGGAAACATTAAGCGCTAACAATGCGGTTAGAACGAGATACATCATCCCGATCATTTTTTGTCTGGGTGTTTCTTTACCTCCGGCCATAGTTTTGAGTTTTATGTTAGTCACCACGCAATGCACCACCCCAGCTCAAAACGGTTGTTTACTCTTAAAATTCAAGCCCGATAAAAAAGTAACAGGTGGACATAAATATTTTTCTTTTCCTGTGGGCGGGAAGGTCCTTTGTTGTATTTTCACTTTATGCGTAAATCTATTTTTCCGGCCACCATTTTTCTTCTGCTATTGATTTGGGCAGGATATTTTTACACGTTTAACCTGCAGCCCGACCAGGTATTTTCTTTTGGTTACCCCATGATGATTACCATGTTTTTTGGTTCCTTCATTGCCGGGGCCACCTCGGAAGGGGGAGGGGCTGTTGCTTTTCCTGTAATGACCTTGTTGCTGTCCATTCCATCTGCTGACGCCAGAATATTCTCTTTGGGATGCCAATCGTTTGGCATGACATCGGCCTCTGCTCTTATCCTATCGAAAAATTATCCAATTGTTCGTAGTTGTATTTTACCGGTTTCAATTTTTGGAATAGTAGGCTTTATTCTTTCTGATTTATTTATTGTACCCATTCTTTCAGGAGCAGTGGTAAAACTTTTTTTTGTTTCCCTTTGGCTTGCATTCGGAGTTGCATTATGGTGGATGAATAAAACATCCGGTCAACATAAATCCACCGCGCTTTCATTTCACCGAAAATCGGCAACGTTTAGTTTGTTGTTTGTTTTTGGATTTATCGGTGGTGGAATTTCTGCTTTATTCGGAAACGGGATTGACATTATCACGTTTACGCTATTAACGCTTGTGTTTCGGATTGATGAAAAAATTGCAACGCCTACTTCTGTTATATTAATGACCATCATGACCATTTTCGGTTTTCTTTGGCATCTCTTGTATAAAGCGGACATGAATGCTGCCACGGAAAGTTATTGGCTGGCTGCAGTTCCAGTAGCTATGTTAATGGCTCCGCTTGGTGCATGGGTAGTAAGCAAATTAAAAACCAATCACGTTGTGTTTATTTTATATTTTACCATCGTTGCGCAATTTATAACTGCACTCTACGTGATTAAACCCTCTGTAAGTTTGATTGTATTTTCTCTTTCTGTAATATTTATTGGATTAAGCATTTTCAGAGTGATGGCCTACATCAATAAATATTTTAAATGAAGAAAGCCGGGCTGTTTTTTGTGGTATTTCTTTTTTGTTTTTGCTTAAAAGCAACAGCGAATAAATCATTCTACCTCAGTAACCCTAATTCCATAGATTGCATTGTTCGTTTGGCAGATCACCCAAAGGGAACGATTATTTTATTACATGGATGGAATTTCAGTCCAACCGAGTGGTGCGAAAAAAGCAGCATTTGCGATAGTGCATTAAAAAGAGGATACAACCTGATTTTGCCTAACCTTGGTAAATCAACTTACCATTGGCAAACCTATCCGGAAACCAGAAAAGATTATTTAAAATATCCAACCCGAAAATGGATGTACGACAGTTTGTTTGTTTATCTGCAAAAATCGTTTTCGGTGTTAAAAGCGGGACAAAACAATTTTGTTGCCGGAATTTCAACAGGAGGAAGAGGCGCTGCTTTATTTGCGCTTGAACATCCTGAATTATTTAAAGCTGCAGTGTGTTTATCTGCCGATTTTGACCAAAGTCTATTAAAGGGCGAACCGATTAACACCGGGTTTTATGGTCCGTTTGAAAAATTTCCTGATCGTTGGAAAGGAAAAGATAATATTTATAACCGCGCTTCCGAATTAAAGGTTCCTCTCTTGCTTATTCATGGCAAAAAAGATAAAATGTGTCCCTACACCCAATCTGAATCTTTTTATGCTAAAATCTCCATGAACAATAATCCATTGGGACATCAAATCATTTTATCGAAAAACGATGGTCACTCCTACGCATTTTGGTCGGCCCAGAGCGAAATCATTCTTAATTTTTTTGACCAACATCTTCACTGAGTGCATTTAACTTTGTATATTCATCGTTAATGCGCCTTTTCCACACCATATTTCTTTTTTTGATTCTGACATCAGTTTCAAGCGGACAGGTACACAACTTTCGTAATTATTCCATTGAAGACGGTTTAACGCAATCCAGAGTTAGCACCATTGCACAGGATAAATCCGGATACATCTGGCTGGGGACTCTAGGCGGAGGGGTTTGTCGTTTCGACGGGAAACAGTTTATTCCCTACAGCATGCAGGATGGTTTAAGCAGCAACATCATTTATAAACTAATTTGCGATTCCAAAGGAATAATTTGGGCAGGAACCTCACAGGGGATTAGTCGATTTAACGGAAAACGATTCGAAAAAATAGCAACGCCATACAACATCGTTGATAAAGCCATTCTCGACATTACAGAAGACAAAACTGGAAATTTATGGTTCGCAACCAATGGCTATGGAGTCATTCGTTTTGACGGCTTAAAATACCACAAATTTGGAATACAAGACGGTTTAGGCTTTAGTGAGGTTAGCTCCATCTATTGTGATAAAAATAATACACTATGGGCAGGATCTTCAGGATACGGTATTGCTAAATTCAATAATGAGTTTTTTGAAAATGTAACTGAAAAAGCGCAATTAAACGGTGATTATATCCGTGAGATTTCGGAAGGACCAAGAAAAAATCTCATTGTATTTACGGAAAAAGGAGCGCAGGAATTCAATGGCAAAACATTTCAGTCTTCCATAGATTCTTTCCCCCCGGATGTAAAAATTTACCACGCATTTGAAAATGGCGATCAGTGGTTGGCAACTTCACAATCGATTTACCGGATTTCAGAAAAAAAAGAACCGTTGACGCTGGAGAATGGTTTAAGCTCAAATCAATTGTTGTGTTTATTCGAAGACAATGAAAAAAACATTTGGTTTGGTTTTGATGGTTCGGGCTGCAGTGTTTTTTCAGGCGATCGTTTTATCCATTTCGACCGCTATTCAGGATTGCCGGGAAACAGTGTAAATACCATTTACGAAGATGAATCCGGAATCATTTGGGTGGGCACCCAAAACGGATTAGCATATAACGAAGGCGAAGGTTTTCATCCACTTCATCTGGTTGGTTCTTCCTCCTATAATGTAAAAGCTATCATCGAAGACCGGGAAGGAAATTTATGGATAGGAACAGATAATTCGATTATTCGCACCAACGGTCCTTCTTGCCAGGTTTACAGTCAACATTCCGAGGGAAACATCCAATCGGTCCATTTTCTTTTTCAGGATCCTTACAACGGGGAATTATTTGCCGGGACCAACCTTGGCGTATTAAAATACAACGGCATTACGTTTGAACCCGCGTTTCAATCGCTCTTACCTGCGTGTAAGGTAAATTCCATCCGCATGCCTTCGCGGGAAGATTTGTGGATCAATACCGACAAAGGTGCCTTTCGCTATAACGGAGAAAGTTTGGTTCATCTACCCTTACGCGATGAATTCGGAAAGTTGGATGCTATTGATGTATGGAAAGATCCAAGGGGAAATTTTTGGATTATTACAGGAAGAGGAATTGTAATAAAACGCAAAGATGAAAGTTATGAGCACATCAAAAAACGGGATGGTCTCTGCTCTGAAAATCTAACCCTGATTTTATACGATAATCAATCCTTATGGATTGGATCGGACCATGGATTGGATAAAATTACACCCAACGAAGATTGGTCCATAAAAAGCATCGAACACTACGGAAAAACTGAAGGACTTAGAGGAGTAGAGTGTAATCCGGCCGCCGGTATCATTGATAAAAACGGAATGATGTGGATTGGTACCACCAATGGAGCTACACGCTATAATCATTTACTTGATTTGGAAAATGGAAATAAGCCCGTAGTTCATATTACCGGATTGCGGTTAAACTATGATAAAACAAACTGGACAAACAAATATCCCAATCAGGAGCTGGATGATCAATTGCCGAATAATATCGTTTTAAATTATAGCGACAACCACATCACGTTCGACTTTATCGCTTTTCAATATAAAAATCCGGATAATTTATATTACCGTTTTTTCCTTGAAGGCTTTGATGAAAAGTGGTCGCCCCCAACCAAAGAAAACCAGGCTACCTATTCGAATATTCCTCCGGGGAAATACAAGTTTATGGTTGCAGCAAAAACCAGTAATGGCAATTGGGGACCGGTAGATGAATTTATATTCGAAGTGGACGCTCCATTCTGGAGAAAGAAATGGTTCTATGCTTTGTTGATGCCCTTAATGGTAATTTTCTTTTATCTCATTCTTTTGTTCAGAACAAGGAATCTGAATCGTGCAAAAAGGAGACTGGAAGAAAAAGTCAGAATACGCACACAGGAATTAAATCAGCAAAAAGACGAGCTTGAAAAACTATCGATTGTTGCGTCGAACATGAACGAAGGCGTTCTTATTTGCGGTCCCGACGGCTCCATTGAATGGATCAACGATTCCTTCTTCCGGATGGCCGGTTATTCGAAAGAAGATTTTAATTCCTCTGTATATGGAAAAGCACAAACATTGCAGGAGTTAAGTTCCTTTCCGGGTATTGACCAGGTGGTAAAAGGATTTGTTACGAAAAAAGAAACGGTAGTATTCGATTCATCCCATTTTAACAAAGAAGGAAAAACGATTTGGACACGCGGCTCGATTGTTCCCATCTACAATAAGCGTTTTGAATTAGAAAAAATCATTGTCATTTATACCGACATCACCGACCGAAAATTAGCAGAGCTGGCCTTAGAGCAATCGAATAAAGATTTTCTGGATAGCATAAAATATGCACGCAGAATTCAGGAAGCAATTCTACCGGATATTCACCGCCTGGAACAAGAGTATCCGGATTCGTTTATGTTCTATCAGCCACGCGATATTGTAAGCGGAGATTTTTACTGGTTCACGAAAATCAACAATGTATTTTTGGTGGCAGTGGCAGATTGTACCGGACATGGTGTACCGGGAGCGTTTATGAGCTTGATTGGAAATGAATTCCTTCATCAGATTTCGAATGATGCCTTTGTTACCGGTCCCGAACAGTGTTTACACTTCCTCGATAAGCAGGTCACCCGTGCCTTGCACCAGGAAGGAGAAGCACGCGAATCGCGCGACGGAATGGATATTGGTCTTTGCGCATTGCATACCGACTCCATGCTTTGTCAGTTCTCCGGAGCAAACATTCCCATGTATCTGGTTCGCGAAGGCGAAGTGCTGGAATATGATTCGTTGAAGGAATCCATTGGTGGATTTAATGAGCGCGGAAAAGAATTTTACTCCCACGAATTTTTACTCTTACCGGGCGATTGTATCTACATGACTACGGATGGTTTTATTGATCAGTTTGGCGGTGAAAAAGGAAAAAAATTCATGCGGCGCCGGTTCAAGGAAATGCTGGTGAAAATCCATGCTTTACCAATGAAAGAACAACAAGAAATGATTCAGGAGGAATTTCGTTTGTGGGCGGGCGGGCGAAAACAGATCGACGATGTATTGGTGATTGGAATCCGCATCCACTGATTTTTTATTGGGGATATTCAACAAAAGGGCGACATTTGTGTTTTCCTAATTAGCTCATGCAAACAGATATCAAGAAGAAGGGCGTTGCCATTTTAGGTTCAACAGGATCCATTGGAACGCAAGCGCTGGAAGTCATCGAATCTCATCCCGAAGAGTTTTCGCTGGAAGTGATTACAGCCAATAAAAATGCAGATCTTCTGATTGCTCAATCCCGAAAATTTCTGCCAAACACGGTTGTGATTACCGACAAATCACTTCACAAGGTGGTAAAAGATGCCTTAGCTGATTTGGATATTAAAGTTTACACCGGAGAAGAATCGCTGGAACAAGTTGTGAGCATGAGCACGATCGACATTGTGCTTACTGCCATGGTGGGTTATTCCGGATTAAAGCCTACCATCGCTGCAATTGAAGCCGGAAAAGATATCGCTTTAGCCAACAAAGAAACCCTGGTGGTTGCGGGTGCGCTTATTACTAAAATGTGCAAAGAAAAAGGGGTTAACATTTATCCGGTGGACAGCGAACATTCTGCGATTTTTCAATGTTTGGTGGGTGAGTTTCATAATCCAATTGAAAAAATATATCTCACGGCATCGGGCGGACCCTTCCGTGGTAAGTCGCGTGCCGAATTAGAAAAAGTAACAAAAGCTCAGGCGCTAAAACATCCCAACTGGGAAATGGGTGCAAAAATCACCATCGATTCCGCTTCATTAATGAATAAAGGATTAGAGGTGATTGAAGCGAAATGGTTGTTCGGATTAAACGATGATCAGATTGATGTGATTGTTCATCCACAGTCCATCATCCACAGCATTGTTCAATTTAAAGATGGATCCATGAAAGCGCAAATGGGATTACCGGATATGAAATTACCCATTCAGTTTGCATTAGGATACCCACAACGCTTATCCTCCTCTTTTCCCCGTTTTAATTTTCTGGACTACCCACAACTCACCTTTGAGCAAGCCGATAAATCAACCTTTAAAAATCTTGATCTGGCTTATACCGCCATGAAAAAAGGAGGGAACATGGCTTGTATTTTAAACGCAGCCAATGAAATTGCCGTACAGGCCTTTTTAGAAGAGAAAATCGGGTTTTTAGACATTGCCAGTATCAACGAACGTTGCATGGAAAAAATGCATTTTATTGCTCAGCCAACGCTTGAAGATTATGTGCACACCAATGCGGAAACAAGATCGTTTGCATTGGAATTATTCTAACCTCCCGCAACAAAAATTAAGCTGTTGTTTTTTTCATTGGTTTCTTCAATGACGTTCTCCAAATCGAGAATCACTTTGATCTCGCAATTCGGATCGTAAATCCAGTGACCGTAAATCAGAAAATCCAATACATATTTTTTTCCCGGTCCAACCGAAGGAATCACACAATAACTTTCAAAATATTCATCATCGGCATTGGGATCCGTTGCAATGTATTCCAACTCCGATGCAATGCGCAGCTGATCTCCTTTTAATCCTTCTGCTTTTGCTGTTTTTGCACTGAGATCAATATCCTTTAACTGTGCGAGTGTTGGATAACTATTAACCGTTCCTTTATTCATGATAATCACCCGTACTCTGGTTCCGTCAATTTCTTCGAGGTATTCGGGGTCGAGGATTTCTACAACGGATAAATCAACATATTCTTTTTTATTGCTGATCAACTGACGTTCACCCCAGGATTCATATTGAGGTGGCGCCTGAATTAAATCGAAGGTATGATCTTCCTCCATCACCGGTTCTTCGGTGTTGCATTCGGAAGAATAAAGATTGATGTAATCAAAAATAATATCCAATGCCTCCTGGCGCATATCGTTAACCGTTATTAAAGGTTCATCACGCACCTGCACCATCACATTGTACACATAACACCAATCGCGGTCCAAATTGTATTGCGCTATAATTAATCCGTAAATGATAGCATGTGTTCTGGTGGGACCCCGATTAAACGCCTGCCATGCCAGATAATGTGCTTTTAACGGTTCAAAATAATTACCCATTGCCTGCAAATAGGCCAAACAGATTAATTCATCTTGTGAGAGTAATTCTGTACCCGGATAGGTTTCGGGTGTTTCTCCGCGATAAACCAAAACACTATCGAAAAATGCGAGTGGAAGTTTATGTTTCCCGGCCAGATAATCGCGGTACGCATTTACATATTCCATTTTCCCCCAACTCAGGGCATTGATCAAGGCCATTTTCTGATCGATTGGGTGACTACCACTCAAAAACGCAATCGACTCCTTATTCAGCGCTTCAGCTTCGGTGGCTGCTTTTACTTGCGGTATATCCATGTAAGCCGTATAAAACGGAGTAGAGGTTAATGGCGAGTCCGCTAAAACAATTGGGCTTCGAAGTACAAGCGCCAAAACAAGAATAATTAATGCGTTCCTTTTCATGAGTACAAATCTAAAGAGTCCAACGAAACTCCAGACACAAAGTTATACGGGCTTTACCGTATTTGCACCTCGGGTGATAGAAAATCGTACTTTTGGAAAAAACCTGAATACATGGAATACCTGGTGCAAGCCGGACAATTGATCCTGAGTCTTTCAATTCTGATCGTTTTACACGAATTCGGACATTTTATACCTGCTCGTATTTTTAAAACCAGAGTCGAAAAATTTTATCTCTTTTTTAATCCCTGGTTTTCTCTTTTCAAAGTGAAAAAAGGAGAAACCGAGTGGGGACTGGGATGGCTTCCTTTAGGAGGTTATGTAAAAATTTCGGGGATGATTGATGAGAGTATGGATAAAGAACAAATGTCCAAACCCGCCGAACCCTGGGAATTCAGAAGTAAACCAGCTTGGCAACGATTAATCATTATGCTGGGTGGTGTTACTGTTAATTTCATTCTTGGTTACCTCATTTACATCATGGTATTATTTGTTTGGGGAAAACAGTATTTACCTACAGAAAACGCCACGTATGGAATGTACATCAACAATCCTGCTTTATTGGGAGAAGACAAATTACTGCACGGAGATATTCTTGTGAGTGTAGAAGGCCATCAACCCAAAACACTGGCCGATGCGGGCACAATGATCATCATCGACGGTGCGCGTAAATTAGAAGTCATTCGCAACGGTTCGCTTAAACAAGTCACCCTACCGGGTGATATCAGCGATCAGTTATTGGAAAGCGGAAAAAAATCTTTGCCTTTTGATCCGCGTGTTCCCTTTGTAGCCGAAAGCGTAAAAAAAGGAATGGGTGCAGATGCAGCGGGAATTCAAAAAGGAGATAGCATTATTGGGGTGGACAATGAAATGAATCCTTTCTTTCAGGATATAGCCAATTATCTGGGCGAACACAAAGCCAGCACAGTCCAATTACATATCGTGCGCAATGATTCATCGTTAACCATTCCCGTAGAAGTAAATGAAGACGGATTCATCGGTATACAACCGGTTAGTCCCGATAAATTTCTAAGCTATAAAACCGAAAAATTTACCTTTCTGGAATCGATTCCCGAAGGCATAAGTACGGGAACAGAAACGCTCGTTAATTATGTAAAATCACTGGCCCTGGTATTTTCACCGGCCGGCGCCAAACAACTGGGAGGATTTGGAAGCATAGGTGGTATGTTTCCAAAAAGTTGGGACTGGCAAAAGTTTTGGTTGCTCACTGCGTTTATTTCCATCATTCTTGCATTCATGAATCTCTTACCCATTCCTGCCCTGGATGGCGGACATGTAATGTTTCTGATTTATGAAATGATTCGCGGTAAAGCACCAAGTCAGAAATTCCTTGAAATTGCGCAAACTATCGGAATGGTTTTATTATTAGGACTATTGGTATATGCCAACCTCAACGATATTTTAAAACTGTTTTAAGCGGCTATTCACTTTTACATCTTGAAATCTTCCTTTTTCATCACCCCGGTGTGGTGATATTTGGTTTTATTTTTGAGTGTACTGGTCTATGAAAAAGCTACTCTATTTTTTACTTCTTCTTCCTCAGGTGCTTTTTGCGCAGGAACGAACATTCAATAATGAAAAAAGCAATCAGAAAATGGTGACCGACACCAGCTTTAAACGTTCTGTATTGGTTGTTCCCTTCGAAACTAAAATGTACATGAGCCAAATCGACCGGCAGATTTGTAATCGTCACCAAATTTCATTTGAAAACATGGTGGACATGATGCGAAAAAATCTGGCCGACATTGTTGCGTTTAAACTGGAAGACGTAATGGACGCTTATTCCCTGATGCAACCCGGTAAAGATTCGTTAGAGCGCGAATTGCACTATACTTACACCTCGGTTAACTATGTGTACCGTGCAATGCCGGAAGAGAAAAAAGAAACAGCGAAAGACAGCAGCAGACTTCCCGTAAAAATTAAAATTGGAACTAAAGGAGAAAAAACAAACACTAAACCTAAAACGGAAAACGGAATTCAAAACGGACAAATCATTGCCGAGGAAGATCCGCGCGAAAAATTTATGGATGCAGATATTATTAATCCTAAACTTTTGAATGAATTAAGCGGTTTATACCATTCAACCTGGTTTGTATTTATTAATCAACTTGATTTACTGTATTCTCCGGAGTCGACGGATCAGATTCGCATTAAAGTTCATTACAGCATTTTTAACGAAAACGGCACAAAAAAATATGCCGGTGCCGCTATAAGTAAAATGCCATCATCCATCAGTGATTTAAGTACCATTAAAAACGATTATTTCTTTGCCATAGCAACAGAAATCACTGATAAATTCCGTTCTGCATTAAAAACACCCTAAGCTTCCTGTTTTTGGTTTTATTTTGGCTAAATTTGCACTTTAAGCATTAAAGCTATGTCTGAAGTTATGACCGATTTTGGTATCTCGGAAACACTTAAAGTGTTAGGGATTAAAGAAAAAAACAGTGGTGCATCTACCGGTTCTCACTGGTTTGCCACCCGTGGTGAAGAGATTCATTCCTATTCTCCTGTTAACGGAGAATTAATTGCAACCGTACATTCAGCTACCGAAGCAGAATATGAAGCCGTTATTTTAAAAGCTACCGAAGCATTTAAAGTATGGCGAAAAGTTCCCGCACCAAAACGTGGTGAAATTGTTCGCCAAATGGGTGAGGAATTACGTAAATACAAAAATGAACTAGGTAAGCTTGTTTCCTATGAAATGGGTAAATCCTATCAGGAAGGACTGGGAGAAGTACAGGAGATGATCGATATCTGTGATTTCGCAGTGGGATTATCACGTCAGCTTCATGGTTTAACCATGCACAGCGAACGCCCCAATCACCGTATGTACGAACAGTATCATCCGCTGGGAATTGTAGGTATTATTTCTGCATTCAACTTTCCTGTTGCAGTTTGGTCATGGAATTCGATGCTGGCCTGGATTTGTGGTGACGTTTGTATTTGGAAGCCTTCTGAGAAAACACCATTGTGTGCCATCGCGTGTCAAAACATCATCACCGATGTTCTAAAGAAAAATGATGTTCCCGAAGGAGTATCCTGTGTAATCATCGGCGACCGCAACATTGGAGAAATGATGAGTCACGATAAACGCGTTCCTTTAGTTTCTGCTACCGGATCTACCCGTATGGGTAAAGCCGTTGGTAAAGCGGTTGGTGAACGTTTAGGTCGTTCCTTATTGGAGCTTGGCGGAAACAATGCCATCATCATTAGTGAACATGCCGATTTAGAAATGGCCATGCTGGCTGTTATTTTCGGAGCTGTGGGTACTGCCGGTCAACGCTGCACCACCACCCGCCGTTTAATCATTCACGAGTCCATTTACGAAAGCGTAAAAGCAAAACTTAAAGCGGCCTATTCCCATTTACGCATCGGTAATCCACTGGATCAAAACAACCATGTTGGTCCGCTCATCGATAAACATGCCGTTTCACTGTATGAAAACGCATTGAAAGAAGCAGAAAAAGAAGGCGGAAAAGTACTTGTTGCCGGAGGCGTTTTAAGCGGCGAAGGCTACGAAAGCGGTTGTTATGTTAAGCCGGCGATTATCGAGGCTAAAAACCACTTTAAAATCGTTCAGGAAGAAACCTTTGCGCCGATATTATACATCATGTCCTACAAAACCATCGAAGAAGCCATTGAGCTTCAAAACGGGGTTGTGCAGGGACTTTCTTCGGCAATCATGACGCTGAATATGCGTGAGGCTGAGCGTTTCTTATCGGTAGAGGGATCGGATTGTGGAATTGCCAATGTTAACATTGGTACTTCAGGAGCCGAAATCGGGGGAGCATTTGGTGGTGAAAAGGAAACAGGCGGGGGACGCGAATCCGGATCGGATGCGTGGAAAGCTTATATGCGTCGCCAAACCAATACCATTAATTACGGAAATCAATTACCTTTGGCGCAAGGAATTAAATTCGATATCTAAAACTTCATCCGATACAATGGAAAGAAAAGAAGCAGAACGTCTGGCCGATAGCATTGCAAAAGATTATGCTAAAAATGGCAATAGCGAAAAAGTGATTAACGATCTCAAAACGTTACGTAATTATTTTATTGAGATCAAAGATCCTACGTTAACCAAAATCATTCGCCTTACTTACGAATACCTCGAAAACAATGAGGATTTCGATTTGGTATTGGAAGATTTTGAAGAAGAAAGCGAAGAAAGCTCTTTTGAATACCTCATGCAATTGGTGGTAGCTTACGATAATCCGTATAACCGCGAAGAGCTGAATGAGTACAAACAACTCATGATGGAAGCGTAATAGAATCTTATGATAAAAAGAAAAGGGACCTGTTCGGGTCCCTTTTTTTATATAGCGAAATGCTCCTCTAACGCAGGAGCGTAATCGTTCCTTTTTGCTCGTAATTTACACCATCGTATCCTACTGCTTTTATCCAGTAGAAATAGGTTCCTGTTGGACAAGCCACTCCGGCAGGAAAGGTATACCCATCCCAAAAACCCCGCGGTCCGTTCCAGGCTTGTACGATTTCCCCGTAGCGGTTCATAATGGTACACTCCAGCTCTTTTATCCCCATCACCTGTGGCATAAATAAATCGTTTACGCCATCTTCGTTTGGACTAAACACATTGGGTATGGTTAAAGAAGAAGCGGACAAAACCAGCACATTTGCAAAGGCCGTATCAGAACATAGTCCGTCTGTTACAACGAGTGAAGCAGAATAATTTCCGGCCAGGTTGTAGTTGTGAATAATCGATGTGATTCCACCACTCGCGGTTCCGTCGCCATAATCCAGCAGTGAACCAGTGTGACCAACCGAAGCATCCGTAAACAGCACGTCCTCCCCAACAAAAACAGTAGTGGCGCTCACCAATAAATCGGCACTTAAAATTGAATTAGGAGAAATAACAATGGTATCGCTTACCGAACAGGGTTGTGGCGACTGAACAACTACAATGTATGTACCCGGACTTAAATTAGAAAACACATTCGAAGCAGAGAAGGTTAATCCCCCATCAATAGAATACGTTAAGGAAGGCGCTCCGGAAGCGTTAATCGTAAGAGACCCGTTGCTGGAATAGAAGCAATCCGGATTGACCACACTATATGAATCGATGGTACAAGCCTGCGAAACATAAGCCCAACCCAACAACAGGATTACAGCCCAAAATTTCAAAACCACATGTAATCGAATCATCCGCATTGGTATAGTGACGTAAATTTAATCGATTTTGTTGCTTTTTACACCATTTGGCGGAGGATATTGTACTGAAGGCAACAAAGCGCCTCCGAACCTGCGCTTTTTCTTGTTGAGGTTTTTCCTTTTAACTCGTCGTTCAATCGCTGAAAGGTCGCTTTAGAAGAATTCAACGTAAATCGCTTACCCTTATTCGATAAAAAGTGACGGGAAATTCTTCCGGACAAACTCTCACATAAATTCAGGTTCGCCTTTGATAAATGAATAGCAAACTCCATTAAACGCGACCAGGTAGAAAGTTGGAAATTGCTGACATAAGAAAGCTGATTCAGTTTTTTTAATGCAGGACTAAAATCCTTCTGCAAAAAATAAATTAATGCGAGAAGGAAATCCTTTCTGAATTGATTTTCTTCTTCCATTTTTATTTTCTGAATTTCTTTACTATCCGGCAAAGGTTTTTTCTTTTCGGCCGCTGCAAGAATCCGAATTAAATGATAATAAAAAAGTTCGAGTCCGTTTTCCGAATCCTTTAAATTTTCGGCCTGACTTAAAATGACACTTGCGCTTTCACCAAAGTGAAATTGATGTTGCAAAAGTAAAAACGCGTATTTGTTTTTTAGTTTAGAAAGTTCCTTTGAAGCCTTCATTCGTTTTAAGGCATCTGCCACCTTGCGAATCCGAACAGAAAATAATTTTTCGTCGTAAAAAACAAATCGCGCAGAAGCAAGTAAGTATTCTATTTCTTCGGTGCTTCCCGACGAAAGTTGAATTAATACTTCAACCTCATCATCCGTTAGCACCAGCGCTTTCATCCCCTCGGTAAGTTCGGTGTCCTCAAACGTTAAAACCGATAACAAATCATACACACGTGCTAGTTCGCCGTGATAGCTTTTTTGGATAAGTGCATTCTTTTGAATCAACAATTGCTTCAAATGCTGCATTTCCTTTTTCGTGTGCGTTTTAGACGTGTGCTCCATCATCCGGTCGATGAAATAAGCCGTCATAAACCGGTCGTTTTCCTTTTCAGAATATTCACCGGTTCTTTCTAAATAACGCAATTCAACGGCAGGATCTCCTTTTGATGTGTATATGCGAGATAATAGAAAATTCCGCATTAATTGATTTTCACCCAGAAAATTCTTCAGTTTAACCTGCTCAATTTCTTTTAATGAAAAATCGATAAATCGACGCTGAATTTTATCTTTTTCGTGTTCATCTTTTTTACCTCCGTAAAGCGGCTTGGCACAAAGATCCAGCAAGTGTTCAAACTCGTCTTTTTGACCGTTTGATTTTTTCATTAGCTGATACAGTGCAGCATGACGCTTATCGCCGGAGCGCTTACACACATTCAGTAATTGATGACGCTCCGCTTTGTTCAGCTCATCGATGAGTAAAAAAAGAGATTTTCCTTTCATTTACTTGTTAACACTTATCTGTCGTAAAACAATTTGAAGGACACTCTCCTCCATTGATCAAATTAATATCTTTAAGAATCATCATTCACTTCCTATGGCAAAAAATAATTCACAGAACAGTACTAACAAAATGTATCAACTGCTTCGTAAAGAGGTGCTAGAGCAAATGAGTGAAAATGCTGATCGGTCGTTTAACTATAAACAACTTTCCAAAGCCATTGGGGCTGACGACAAGCATAGCCGTGAAATGATTCAGGAGATTCTGGAAGAATTATGCGAGGATGAGGTAATACGAGAGACCGACCGTGGGAGATACGCCTTTAAAAAGAAAAAAGAAGTCCTCAGTGGAACCCTGGATGTCACCTCCAAGGGCAACGCCTACCTGATTAGTTTAACAGAAGGTGTTCCCGACGTTTTTGTTCATCGCAAAAACCTCAATCACGCCCTACATGGCGATACGGTAAATATTCTGGTATACCCACCTAAAAAAGACCAGCAACGCGAAGGAGAGGTTATAGAGATCGTTCAGCGGGCCACCTTATCCTTTGTGGGTCGCATTCAACTGAATAAAAACACTGCGTTTTTAATACCGGACTCACAACGGATGTATGTCGACATTTTCATCCCCATTGAAAAACTAAATGGCGCCAAGAATAACGATAAAGTAATAGCACAAATCACCGACTGGCCGCCGCAAGCCGCTAATCCGTTTGGAAAAGTAACCGAAGTACTGGGCGCAGTGGGCGACAATGAAGCAGAGATGCATGCTATTCTTGCTGAATTCGGATTACCCTATCGTTATCCTAAAGAAGTGGAAGAAGCTGCTAATAAACTGAATCCCGCCATTACCGAACAAGAAGTTGCAAAGCGAAGAGATTTCAGAGGGATTACAACTTTTACCATCGACCCGGTAGACGCCAAGGATTTCGATGATGCCTTATCGGTGCAATTCATTAAAGAAGAAAACGGTAAAAAAATCTACGAAGTAGGTGTGCACATTGCGGACGTTTCACACTATGTTGTGCCGGGAAGTATTTTGGATAAAGAAGCGCTTGAACGTGCAACATCGGTTTATTTGGTGGACCGTGTAGTTCCCATGCTTCCTGAAATTTTATCCAATCAAATTTGCTCTTTACGTCCCAACGAAGACAAGCTTACATTTTCGGTGGTGTTTGAAATGGATGAAGACGCTAAAATCAGAAGAGAATGGTTTGGAAGAACTGTTATTCATTCGAACCGCAGATTTACCTATGAAGAGGCTCAGGCCATCATAGAAGGTGGAGAAGGTGATTTAAAAGAGGAGATTTTGTTGTTGGATAAAATGGCAAAAATTGTCAGAGAAAAACGAATGCAAAACGGAGCGCTTGGACTGGAAAGTATAGAAGTAAAATTCAGGCTCGACGAAAAAGGAAAACCGATTGGTGTTTACACGAAAATATCGAAAGATGCCAATAAGCTCATTGAAGAATTTATGTTGCTTGCCAATAAAGCTGTTGCTAAAAAAGTTGGAGAGCCCGACGGTAAGAAAAAAATTCTTCCAATGGTATACCGCGTACACGATGAGCCCTCTAAAGAAAAACTTAAAGAGCTTGCCGAATTTGTTTCTTTGTTAGGTTATAAACTTAAATCCTACGACACTCAACGTCTACCCGCTGCAGTAAATAAATTAATCAGCGAAATTCAGGATAAACGTGTTGCAGAAACGATACAGAATTACACCATCCGATCGATGGCGAAAGCGATTTACGATGTAAATAATATTGGACATTACGGATTGGCGTTTGATTACTATACACACTTCACTTCACCTATCCGTCGCTATCCCGATTTAATTGTCCACCGCATTTTACAACACGCGCTGGATCATGAAAATGCTTTTTCAAAAAATCAATTAGAACTTTGGTGCAGACATTCCTCTGCGCAGGAAAAAAAAGCTGCCGATGCCGAACGTGCTTCCATTAAATACAAACAGGTGGAGTATATGAAAGAACATATCGGCGAAGTGTTTGATGGTGTGGTATCGGGTGTAACCGAATGGGGGATTTATGTAGAAATTGAAGAAAATCACTGTGAGGGAATGATTCCATTGCGCTCTATCTCAGGCGATGTTTATGTATACGATCAGGAAGCATTATGTGTACGCGGAGTGCGTTCTAAAAAAACTTACCGCTTGGGTAGCAGGATAAAAATTAAAGTGAAAAACGCCGACTTAATGCGCCGACAAATTGATTTTGAAATGGTATAAAAAAAGGGGCTGCAGAGCCCCTTTATAATTTATCTTTTTGGTTATACCAGATTCAAACGATTCACTAAATCGTCCTTATAAGAACCGCCAATAGGAATCACTTTCTTATCATTCTCCAGGACCAGATTTGGCAAATCAATCGAAGCAATCTTATCGATGCGCACAATGAAAGAACGGTGTACACGAATAAAATCACTGATTGGCATTTTCTTTTCAATGTCCTTCATGGTAGAGTGGATGGTGTACCGGCTATTCAGTGTATTGATCACCACATAATCTTTCAAAGCCTCAATGTAAAAGATCTCTTTTGTATTGAGCTTAATTAATCTGGAATTAGATTTTACAAAGATGTAATCTTTTGAATCTTTGTTTTCCACAATGGAATAAAGTAAATCTCTTTCTTTTACAATTTCTTTTTCCTTCTTGTGTTTGTACAGAGCCATTTCTATGGACGTATGCAAATCAATTTCCTTAAACGGCTTAATGATATAACCATACGGCTCTGTTACTTTCGCTTTAGATAAAGTACTTTCATCGGCATAAGCGGTGAGAAAAATAACAGGTATCGCCTCATTTTTTTTAATTTCTCCTGCGGCATCAATTCCGGTAATAGAACCTTTCAGCATAATGTCCATTAACACAATGTCTGGTCGCAATTCTGTGGCAAGCGCTATTGCTTTTTCTCCGGTAGAAGCAGCTCCCACCACATTGTAACCAAGTTTAGTCAGACTCTGCTGAATGTCCTTCGATACGATACTTTCATCTTCTACTACGAGTACGGTTGTTTTTGACATAAAAAACCCGGTTAATTCAATTTTTCAAATGTAATTAAATATTTAGTACCCCTTTGCGGCTCCGAATCAAGAAGCATTTTACCATCCAGCTGTTCCACCAGGGTCGCCACCAGCTGCAATCCCAGGGTTTCGGTCGACATCGGATCAAAGCCCGGGGGCAATCCGCATCCATTATCTTCCACCCTTAACTGTACCTGCTTGCCCGATTCCACCAGCTCAATGATAATCCTGCCCTTGACACCATCCTTAAAGGCATATTTCAAAGCGTTGGAAACTAGTTCGTTAACTATTAATCCGCAAGGAATAGACTGATCTAAATTCAGTTGGACATCTCCAAGCTGGAAATCAAGTTCGACTAAATCGCCAAATACCTGGTATGAATGTACTAAATTTTTCGACAAGTTATATATGTACTCCGAAAAATTAACGGAGCTGAAGTTCTTGGTCTGATATAGACTTTCGTGGATGAAGGACATGGACTTGATCCGATTCTGGCTTTCACGTAAAATCTGCAACGTACCTTCATCACGAACATAACTCGATTGGAGATTGAGGATACTGGAAATTACCTGCAAGTTGTTTTTCACCCGGTGATGGACTTCCTTAAGTAAAACCTCTTTTTCTTTTAAGGAATCAAGCAAGTCGTTTTCCGCTTTTTTCTTCTCGGTGATATCGTGAGCGAGGCAACTGATTTCTTCAATTTCGCCTGACTCCAGTCGAATAGGGTTGAGGTAGGTTTCAAACCAGCGATCGGAAGAACGTATGCCGAATAAAGGCCCATCCAATTCATGCGCACTACCATGAAATGCAAATTCGAAAGGCGTGGTAATTTTTGCTTTGGTATCATCATCGAGATCACCAGAAAGCGCATCGAAAATATGCATACCAATTTTAACCGGTATCTGAAACAAACTTTGCATGATATCGGCAAAGCTTTTATTGAAAGAGGTAATGGTATAATTACGATCCATTGTCCACATCATCATATTGGATGAGTTTTCGAAAATGGATTTAATTTTTGCGTTTTGTTCCTGAACGATTTTTTCCGCCTCAATAATTTCAGTGATATCCCGCGAAACACCCATGGCACCAATTACACTTCCGCTTGGCGATTTAATTAATGAAGCAGAGATGTACGAAATAAATACCTCGCCGGATTTTCTGCGATTAGAAATTTCACCCGTGTAGGTTCCTTCCTTATCCAGGTAATTTTTTATTGTGATATAGTCCAATTCAGAACTATATAATAAAGAAATATGCTGACCTAAAATTTCTTCTTTATCATACCCGAAACAATTCAATGCTGCGGGATTCATTTGTGTAATTAAATTATTAATGTCCGTAGCGATAATCATATCGATAGAACTACCAATAATACTTTCTGTGTATTGCTGAATTTCCTGTAACCGGCGTTGCGTTTCTTTGTGCTCATTAATTTCGGCTTCCAGCAATTGATTGGTTTGCTCAGCTACCTCTGCACGCAGTTTTTCTTTTTCAAGTTGTAATTCCGCAGAAATATTTATTAAGGTTGTTTGAATAGAAGGTTTCCCCTCGTAAACGATCAATTGAGATTTCGTTTCAATATCGATAACATCGCCAGAAACATTTCTCATTTTAACACGAATAAAAGGTACGCTTTCACCGTTCAAAATTTTCCTTCTGCGTTCATGACTTTCTTCCACATAGTCGGGCATTAGAAAATCATAAATCGAAAATTTACCCATGGTAAAATGATCACGATCTAATCCCACAATTTCAAATGCTTCCTGATTTGCATATTGAACGTATCCATCGGTGTGAATGAAAATACCATATGGAGATCCTTCTACTAATTGCTCATACGAACGTTTACTGTTCAATATTTGTTCTTCATATAATTTTCGTTCAGTAATATCCTCAACCACCGAAACCCTTACTTTACGGCTACCGAAAAACATGTATTTCCCTTTGGTGTCTAACCAAATAATGGAACCATCTTTTTTATAAACACGCAACTCGGTCAACTCATCAGAATCATCCCTTAATACTCTCGCCATTACGGCATGGTCTTCGGGAATAATAAAATCAGCAAGCGATTTACCTAAAACATCTTTGCGACTATCGTAACCTAAAATAGAAACAATCTGATCATTGCAGTCGATGATTTTTCCTTCATCAGAAAAAACAACTCCTTCAATTGCTGAGGAGGCTAATAATTTAAACCGTTCTTCACTATCACGAAGAGCAATCTCTGCTTTCATCCGTTGTGTGATGTCGCGAATTACCACCTGAACAAAAATCTCATTTCCTAATGAGAATGAATTAAGTGAAATTTCAGTATCGAAAAATTTACCGGAGGCATTGTTCATTCTCCAGTAAAAAAACTGTGATTTTCCTTGTTCAGATAACAATAAACGCTGCTTCCACTTTTCTGCAGAAGGCATTCCATCCGGTTGTATATCGGGCGAAAATGAAATCAGTGAATTTCCTACCAATTCAAATTTCGAATATCCGAACATATCAGATGAACGTTCATTACAATCGATAATTACATTGCGTGAAATGATGAAGATGGAGTCGTTCGTAACCTCAAATAAAAGTCTGAATTTTTCTTCATTCTGAGCGAGCGCCTCACTGGTTAATTTTTGTTCAGTAATATCGATTAATGTCCCCATTAACACACCCTCATCGGGCGATAAGGAAACATTTGCAAACAACCACAATTCCGATCCGTCCTTACGCTTTTGCCGCATTTCGTAATTCGACAGCATATTCTCCTTGTTCAAATCGGAAAGATATTTTTCCCTGTCGGCATCCGTAAAATATAAATCCTTACTCGATATACTTAAAATGTCTTCCTTACTATCATAACCAAACATGCGAACAAATGCATCATTACATTCCAGTATTTCTCCATTTAAGCGCGTTCTGAATACACCGGCAAGATTTCGTTCAAACAGGTTTCTGTATTTTTCTTCATTGGCACGAAGGACATCCTCATACTTTTTCTTTTCAGAAACATCCCTTACCACACCGAAATTTTTGTACAATCTTCCCTTCTCATCAAATTGAGGAAACATGGATTCTTCGAGCCATTTATAGGTTTGACTCGATTGATCTAAAAACCGGTAAGTAAAAATTCCGGATGTTTTTTTATCTCTTATTTCCTGTAATTGAATGCGGACATTTTGCAAATCTTCCGGGTGGAAATAATTATTGATTGAACCATCCTGAACTGATTTTATGTATTGCTCACGTGGGATACCTACCAGCTTTTCGATTTGAGGTCCTAAAAAATTAAAATGTTTATTTCCCTTTTCATCAATATCCAGACTATATACCAGTGAATCGATGTTATCAATTACAAGTTCAAGATTTTTCTGAATGGATCTGATGCGTAATTCAGCATCTTTCATTTCAGTAATATCAAAGGCAGTTCCCTCGATATATTCGGCTTCATTTCTTGAGTTGTGAATCAGAGAAACGTTTTCCAGTAACCAGATTTCTTTTCCTGATCTTAATCGAATTTTACTTTCGTGATTATAAAAATGCGGGTTTTGTTTTAATAGCTGAACAAATCTTCCTTTGTCGGTAGAATCGATATATAATTCGGATATGGATTTACCGATAATTTCATTTTTATCGCTAAATCCCATAATACCTGCAAAGGAATTATTGCAATCAATCAGAATATTATCCAGGCTGATTCTGTAAAAACCGGCAAGGTTCCGTTCAATCATCGACCGGTAACGTTCTTCCGATTTTTTCAATGAAATTTCATTGTTTACACGCAATGTAACATCCGATGAAATTCCAATACTCGCTACATGATTACCTTCTTGATCCAGCTTTGGAAATACCTTTTCTTCGATCCATATATAACCATCACTTTTTAAAAAGCGATATATCATAGAAACCGGTACCTTCTTTTCGGATAATATTCTGGAGGCATCAATTACTCCGGGTAAATCTTCCGGATGAATTCGTTCTATAATTCTTCCTGATTTAATTTCCGTGATATATTCATCAACAGATAAACCTAAAATATCATCAATTGTAGCTGAAACATATCTTAATGTTTTAATTCCTTTATCGTCGATAGAAACATTGTAAACCACCTTATCAATCGAATCGAGTAAGGTTAACAAACGATCGCGACTTCCGGATAATTCGTTTTTGTTTTCAATTAAATTACGTAATAAAATAAAGCGTGTATAGTGAATTACAAATCCCACGATACCCATTACAAAAACCAACACAACAATACTTGAAGCATTATTTTCGGGGTTATTAATTATAAACGAAGCAATAACGGAAACAATTAAAAACGAGATGGTATAAAATACAGTAATGCGATGATCCTGAATTGCGACAACGATGGCAATAAAACTCAAAACAAAAGTTAAATAATCTTCTGTATTGTAGCCCGAAGAATACATGTTGGCAAAAGCATAAATGGTAGCTAAATACCCAATGCCAAAAAATATTTCTTTCAGCCTAATTTTAATCTGCTCAAAAAAGAAAGATAGAATCAGAACAGAGGTAAATGAAATAATAACCAGCAGATCTAATACAAAACTTTTTGTTACTCCCTCTGATGGTACAACAAAGGTCAACAAGGGCGCTACGATAGCACCAAACAAAAAATAAATTCGGTAAATTTTATAATGTTCGTCGCTTTGACTAAAACCGAATTCTTTCTTAAGAAATCCGATAAGATTTCTCATTGTTCAACCGCATTAACTTTTAACGGATCCATTTTTTCTTTTCGTTTAATTCCGTCAAATCTCGTTTCTACTCCGTGTTTGTATTCAATGGATAAATGAGGTGTTCCATCTTCATTATAATGATGCCAGGTACCCTCTTTTAATCCCTGTTTAAATTTTCCTTCTAAACGAAGTTGTCCGTTATCATAATAATATTTATGCTTTCCTTCCGCTAATCCGTTTACATATTTCCCGGTAAAAGCAATTTTTCCGTTATCATAAATAAACTCCCAATCACCATCCTTTTCACCATCTATAAATTTACCCTTTTCGGTGTGATCTCCCACATGATAAAACCAATCTCCGGTCCTTTTACCATCTATGAACTCTCCTTGCGTTAAAATGGCTCCTAATGAGTCGTATTCAATACTAACTCCGTCCTCCTTACCATACCTGTAGTTTTCTTCCCGGTGAAGTTTACCGTTGGCATAAAACCAATTCCACATTCCATGTGGTTTACCTTTTACGTATTTACCTTTTTGTTCAATTTTACCATTGCGGTGGTAAAACTTCCATTCATCGGTTTTCATTCCATTTTCATACTTGCCTTCTGCACGTACTTTACCGTCTTTATAGAAATATTTCCAGGGACCAACATAGGACCCGTCGCCATCAACAATTCCTTCTGCTACCAGCGTATCGTTTTCATACATGTACGAATTGATAATCTGTCCCAGTGTATCATATTCACGGAAAACACCATTTTTTAATCCATTGGTATAACCGCCTACGAGACGAATTTTACCTGTGGGATAATATTCAGTTCTGAAATCAATAAAAACAGTCTCTTCAGCATACTCCTGTTTTTGTCCCTCTTCGTACTTCTCAATGACTTTTAAATTCCCTTTTTTATCGTATTCCTTAAAATAACCAACCTGAATACCTCCGCTAAATTCAGCTTCAGTTTTTACGGTTCCGTCGGGATAAAACTCAACCCATTTACCGGTTTTATTTCCATTTTCATCCTTACGATTTATTTTATTTTGAAGTCTTAATCTGCCATCCTGATAATCCTCAATAGCAATAACCACACCCGTAGAATCAAACTCTCTTGCTGCACCTGTAATTACATTATCTGCATAATTTTCGGTGCGCTTTACTTTACCATTCGGGTGATAAACAATTACAGGTCCCTGCTTAATATTGTTCGCATAATTTTCCTCACTTAACAAATTCCCGTTTACATCGTAATTCCGTGTAAGTCCATTTTTCTTTCCTTCTGCGTAATTAATTTCCGTTTGAATAACTCCCTTATCAGAATAAAATTTCCAGGTACTGTCTAACTGATAATTTTTCCGGTTTCCTTCTGTTTTTAATTTTCCTGTTTCATAATAAGTTTTCCAATATCCCTCCGGTTTACCTTCCTTCATGGTACCTTCGCTCGACTTATTTCCATTGGGATAATAAAAAACATTGTATCCATTCGGGTTAACCTGAGCATGCACCAAATCCATTGCAAGAATAAGAAGGAATACAATACACCCTATTATCTTTTTACCCACTCTCATTTTATATATATCTTTTATTTTAATGTTATTCTCTTTTATTACGGTGTTAACACTGTTAATAGTATCTGCGCTAATTTCTTTATTTCGTCACTTATCAATAATTATTCATAGGTTATTAGAACCCAAAAATTTGAATCTTAGCAATATACGTGATTTTTAACACATGGTGTAAAAACTTGGTTTCGGATAAATACTTACTTTTGAATTTACAAAAATGTTGATTCTGATGTTTAGTTGATACTTAAATAATCTCTCAACTTATTGTAAGGAGAATGAATTTAATGTTATACAGGATTGAATCGGGAATTGACAAAACTTATTTTAATAAGATATTAACGGGAAATTCATGTAATTAACAGCATCTATAAGGATAACTAATCAGGTAGTTTATTAACAAAACAGCATACAAATGAAAACAATTGCTATAGGCTGCGATCATGCCGGATTTCAATTAAAAACGAAATTAATTGACCATTTACGGGCGAATGGTTATTCCGTGGAAGACAAAGGAACCTATTCCGAAGAAAGCACAGATTATCCGGATTATGCCCACGCAGTTTCTAAAGCGGTTGAAAATAATGAAGTTGATCTCGGAATTTTACTCTGTGGTAGCGGAAACGGAATCAGCATGGCTGCTAACAAACACCAGGGAATTCGCGCTGCATTATGCTGGATGCCGGAAATTGCAAGTCTTGCCCGTTTACATAATAATGCCAATGTGCTTTCGATCCCCGCAAGGTATGTTAGTGACGAACAAGCGATTGAGATTTTGGATACATTTTTGAATACTTCATTTGAGGGCGGTCGACATGAACGCCGCGTTAACAAGATTGCTTGCAGTTAAGTATGAAAAGCTTATTCACATTTTGTTCATTTCTTTTGTTGATTCATTGTGTAAAAGCACAACAAAAGATTGATAGTACGGCACTTAAATATTCGGCCTTCATTAACAAAGAAGACTTGTCGAAACACCTCCATGTTTTAGCTTCGGATGAATATGAGGGTAGAGAAACAGGTAAAGCGGGACAAAAAAAGGCAGCCGCTTATATTGCTGCTCAATT
Source organism: Flavobacteriales bacterium (assembly GCA_019694795.1). NCBI lineage: Bacteria > Pseudomonadati > Bacteroidota > Flavobacteriia > Flavobacteriales > Flavobacteriales bacterium. Next base: position 53,030 of record JAIBBF010000014.1, read on the forward strand.
TAAGGCATTGGGGATTCCGGCTGTAATTGGACAATCCTATTTTCAGTCGTACAACGTAGTGGAGCAAGCCCCAAACGGAGAAATTTCCATTCGCGGAAAATCCTATGAATTTATTCGCGACTTCTATTATTTCCCCGGCTTTAGTGATACGGTGATTAAAAGCAATAAAATTCTGCTCTTAGGTTATGGTATCGATGATCCTATTTATTCAGATTATACAGGGGCAGAAGTAAAAGGAAAAATTCTGCTTTTAATGGATGGTGAGCCAATGGATAAAAAAGGAAAATCCCTGATCACCAAATCCAAAAAATTATCCGTGTGGAGTTCCGATCAAAAGAAAAAAATTCAACTGGCAAAATCGAAAGGTGCAGCAGCAGTGATTGTATTAAAGAATAATTATTCTCTAAATCTCGATTATTACCGACACTATATAGAAAAGCCATCCATGATGCTGGAGATGGATACGGTAGATTCCGATTATAAAGCACAGAAGCGTCGATTACACACGTTTTATTTTAATGAAGATTTAGCTCCTGTTTTTTTAGGCGATAAATCGCTCGCTGCTATTCGTACGCAAATTGCCAAAACTAAAAAGACAGTGCGAATGGAGTTGAATTGCGAGATTGAAATAAAAATTGATCGCGACAATGAAGTGCTGAGCGCAGAAAATGTGCTGGCTTATATTGAAGGTACCGATAAGAAAGATGAGTTGGTTATTATTACTGCACATTACGATCATATCGGCATGGAAGGAGATAAGGTCTTTAACGGAGCAGATGATGATGGTTCCGGAACCGTTGCACTGCTGGAATTGGCAGAAGCTTTTCAAGCGGCAGCAAAGGCAGGAAAGCGACCAAGAAGATCTATTCTGATTATGATGGTGTCGGGTGAGGAAAAAGGATTGCTGGGCTCTTATTATTATTCTGAATATCCCGTTTTCCCATTGGCAAAAACAGTGGTGGATTTAAATATAGATATGATAGGCCGTTTGGATAAGGATCATGAAAACAATCCCAACTATATTTATTTAATCGGATCAAATATTTTGAGCGACGACCTTCACGCGGTGAGTGAAAAGGCCAATGAATTGTATACCGGATTGCAACTGGATTACAAATACAATGACCTGAAAGATCCCAATCGTTTTTACTATCGTTCCGACCACTACAATTTTGCCAAAAAGAATATTCCGGTGATTTTCTACTTTAACGGCGTGCATGAAGACTACCATCAGGCCACGGATGATGTGGAGAAAATAGATTTCCTTAAAATGGAGAAAATTACGCGTCTGGTTTTCTTTACTGCCTGGGAAATTGCGAATCGGGAAGAGCGGATTCAGTTAAAAACGCCCTAAAAAAATTTTAAAAACGGCTTCGCCTTAAGATTTCATCAAAATTTTAAGAATTCTTGGAAAGCTAATCTTTATTCAGCCAAGAGCTTTTCTACAAAGTTTCTGTTCAATTCCGAATAACGGGTAAAATAATCGCCTGTGCCCGGCCCGTAAAACCCGGTGTGTATTTTGCGCACTTTCCCGTTTTTATCGATGAAAATAGAGGTTGGAAAGGACATCACATGATTCAACATTGGGAGTGTTTTTGCAGCTTTTTCTTTACTGGCAGATCCCGCAATAAGAAATTGCCAATTGGCACCCAGGTGATTTTTATGATTGGACACATTTCGAACGGATTCCTCAAAGTTTTCGGAGCGCTCATAACACAGCGAAATAATTTCCAGACCCTGTGCATGGTATTCATTGTAGAGATCTTTTAAAAAGGCGGTTTCGTCCATGCAATTCGGACACCAGGATCCCATTAGTTGAACGATAACCACTTTATTGGTGTAGTTGTCGGAAGGGAAAGAAACCGTTTCGCCTTTAAGATTGGGAAATGCAAAATTTAATCCGCTGTAACCCGGTTTGATGTAGGTTAAAGAGTCAGGATTTGCCAATTCAAATGCTGCATTTCTATTCGCGGTCCAGGGTTCCTGCCAGTGTTTTCCGGAGAAGAATTTTCCGCTTAATTGTTGTTCTGCATTTAAACGCGCATCAAATAAAAAAGCATGGCTGCCATCGAAACAGGAGAGCAACATTCGGTTGCCAAATACATTTCCTTCGAGGAATCGGTAATCACCGGTTTCGGTGAGAAAAGTACCGCTGATGCGATTGTTTTTCTGCTCAAACAATCCAACAGCATCGTATTGATCGTCGGTACCCGGACTAAAAATTACTTTCCATTTTCCATTAAAATCAGCAGGATCTTCGGATAGTGATTCAGGCAAAACAAATCGCTCTTCACTACCGAATTTGGCTGAAACATCAATATGATAATTGCAACAACGCGTGTAATTGTACCAGGCACCTACCAGTGTTCCCTGATCCATGCGTTTTAAACGAAATTCACTATCGAAAATGGGTAACCGGAAAAAAATCGAATCGCCGTTTAGGCTTAATTCCAGACTTTTTATTTTTTCTGTTCCGTTTACAACCTCAGCATAATATTTATTGTTTTCTTCCAGGAGATTAAAACGAAACGGAAGAAAGTCGGTTGCACTTAATTGCATATTCATTTTCCATTCGCCAACCGAAAGAAATTTATCCTTACCGGATACCCCGTGTTTTTCTTCCTGAACCGAAGCAACACCACAAGCCATTAACATGGCCGAAAAAACAAACAGGTAGAGAGATGTAGTACGCATGATGAATAGGCTTCAATATTACCCAGAATTCCTTGACCTTGGGCGTTTCTTTCACTATTTTGCTTACCCAATGCAACCTTTAAATTGGATTTTCAGTCTTTAATTTCGAACGATCCATGAATGATGAACAGCTGATCCGTGAATGTCTCGAAGGCAGGCCGGGAGCCCAAAAAGCTCTTTACGACCGGTTTTCGCGTAAAATGATGGGTGTTTGCTTAAGATACTCAGCAAGTTACGAAGAGGCGCAGGACATCCTTCAGGATGGTTTCGTTAAGGTTTTTGAGAAATTAAAGTCCTTTAACGGTATGGGTTCTTTTGAAGGTTGGGTAAGGCGGATTTTTGTTAATACGGCTTTGGATGCGTATCGGAAGTCGAAACAGGAACGCCAAATGCAGGATATAGATGATGTAGGTTATGCACTTTCATCGGGGCACGACATTGTATCTGATATTTCAGCTGAAGATTTACTTAAAATTCTTCAGAAGATTCCCGCAGGATACCGGATGGTTTTCAATTTATATGTGATTGAAGGATACAGTCACAAAGAAATCGGAGATCAGCTGGGAATTACCGAAAGCACTTCAAAGAGTCAATTTTCGAGAGCTAGAAGTTATCTGATGACTATTCTCGAAAAACAAAACATGATATAAGAACGTGGAAAAGAATACGAACATAGAAGATCTCTTCAGAGATAAATTAAACAGCCTAGAAGCCGATCCGGGTCCTGGTGTTTGGGAGTCGCTGCAGTCGCAAATCGGGCAGTCCTCTACGGTTTCTTCCGTAGCAGGCAGCACGAGTGTTTGGTCAACAAAAGGAATACTTTTGGTTTCCGGAATATCGGTACTTGGTGGCTTAGGACTGGGATATTTCATTTCATCCAATAACAGCGAAGCGGCGAAAGAAAACAATCCTAAAACGGAAACAGTTGCCATTGAAAATACCAATCCGGTAACAGAGAGTAACGAATCGCCGATTACGTTTACCGAAACGGATCATACATCTTCCATCATTTTAGAAACAAAACCCCAAAAACCGGGAGAAAGTCCGCAAAAGGTGAAAATCACGGTTAAAAACGATAATAAAGGGGAATCCATTGCTAATTTTTTCATGACGCCAAGCGCCAAGAAAGAACAGCTGATGCAAAACCCTGCCGTAGTTACAAACGACAAATCTTCCGAAAACAACAAAAGCACTTCTGCTAACCCTATTGCAACCGACACGAAAAAGGAGAATTCAGTTGTACAGGTAAAAGAAGAAAAGCTGGTAGAAAACCACGTGGTTGCTTTGATTAAGGCAAGTACTACGGGTGGACCTGCCCCATTATATGTTGAATTCAGCAATGAATCGTCCGCAGAAAATCTCGAATGGAATTTTGGTGATGGAGAAATCTCTAAAGAAGCTAATCCGCTGCACAAATTCGAAGAGCCCGGTTCATATACCGTATCGGTGGTGGTAAAAGATCAAAAAGGAAACCGGTCAACCGATCAAATTACCATTGTAGTACGCGAAGGATCATCCATTAAAAATCCAAATGTTTTTTCACCGAATGGTGATGGAAGAAATGATTATTTCGAGTTTGAAACCAAAAATATTACAGCGCTAACCGTTCAGGTGATTGAAATAAAATCCGGACGTGTATTGTTTGAAACAGATGATGTAAACTTTAAATGGGATGGTCGCGATAAAAGCGGCACGAAGGTGGATCCGGGGGTTTACATGTACCAGTTCCGGGCCATTGATAAATCCGGTAAAGAATACAAAGGCGCGAGTCAGCTGACCATTAACTATTAATCTACTTGCTATAAAGAAGCCCCGGAGTAATCTTCGGGGTTTTTTGTTTTCATTCTAAATACATTTCCCATTACATTTGGGATAAATTCTATTGTTATGCTTCCTAAAAAAGTTGAATCAGCGCTGAATCAGCAAATCGAAATAGAGGCACAGTCCTCTCAGTTTTACCTGGCCATGGCATCCTGGGCCGAGTGCAATGGATTTCCGGGCGTAGCCGAGTTTTTGTATATGCATTCGGACGAAGAGCGTATGCACATGCTTAAGCTGGTGAAATATGTAAATGAACGTGGTGGACACGCCGTTGTTCCTGCCTTGAGTCAGCCCCCAAAAACATTTAAAGATATCAGCACCATTTTCGAAAAACTGTTATCGCACGAAATCATGGTTTCTTCAGAGATCAACAAAGTGGTGGATGTTTGCTTAAAGGAAAAAGACTACTCCACACACAACTTTATGCAGTGGTATGTTTCTGAACAAATCGAAGAAGAATCGCTGGCCAGAACCATTATGGATAAAATTAAAATGATTGGTTCAGATAAAGGCGGATTATATCTTTTCGACCGCGATATTTTAACCATACGCGCTCAAACTACAGCGAACGCTAAAGGAAATGCCTAAATTTTCCGGTTTTATTTTTTTACTGATTTTTCTACTGTGTTATTCTTTTTCCGAAGCCAACACAGTAGACTCATTGGTGTTAAAACGACATGTTTATCGCCTTACCCACACTAAAAAAGCGAGAAACTATTCCCATCCCGAAGCGCTGGAAGAAGCCTCTTTGTATATCCGCACACAGCTGGATAGCATGGGTCTGAAATGGAGAAAACAGCATTATTACGCCGATTCCGTTTTGTATCACAATGTGGTGGTCACCTATGGTGATACAAGCCTTCCCCGTTTGGTGATTGGCGCGCACTATGATGTATGCATGGATTTACCCGGGGCAGATGATAATGCATCCGGCGTTGCTGGATTGCTGGAGTTGGCGCGATTGTTAAACCATGAAAATCCGGGGTTAAAAAACTGTATAGAAATGGTTTTTTATACACTGGAAGAACCCCCGTATTTCCGAACGGAAAAAATGGGAAGCTATATTCATGCGGCAGATCTTGCTCAGCGAAAAGTGGAGGTTTCCGGAATGATAAGTTTGGAAATGATTGGCTTTTATTCCGAAAAAAAAGGTTCCCAAAATTATCCCGTTTCTCTGATGAAATTATTCTATCCCTCTAAAGGAAATTTTATTGCGGTGGTGGGTAAAAAGGGAATGAAACGGATGGCAAAAAAATTTAAAAAAGGAATCCGGAAGAATGCAGAAATAGGTTCAGAAATGCTGATTGCCCCAGCCAAATTACAAGGGGTTGATTTTTCGGATCATCTTAATTACTGGTTGTTCGGATTTAAGGCGATTATGATTACGGATTCTGCTTTTTTACGCAATAAAAACTACCACCGTAAAACCGATACCTATTTAACCCTCAATTATGGCAAAATGAGTGAGGTGGTGAATGGAATTTTTCATACCTTAAAGAAGAATTTCTAAATTTTGTTTCTACGATTTTTTTTCACCCTGGTGATGCTGGTATGCGCCACATCCATTTGGTCGCAACGCGATAACAAAGGCGTAAGCGATGGGAAAAAAACATTTAATTCTTCCGGTAAAAAGAAACAGCAATCGGTAAAGTCGACCTTTAACGCCAAACCACAAAAGAAGAACAACCCCAAGTCTAAAGATCATTTTTCGGCCGAGCGGAAAAAATCGACCGGCGGCTCTCGTTCGGATCATTTTGTAGCCAGCAAACCTAAAGGGAAAGGGTCCTCTTCCGAAAACGATTTTTTTACTTCAGGAGCGGGCAAAAAGAAATCCGGCAGCGGAGGCGATTTTTTTAAGGCCGATTATTCCAAAAAACCAAGAATGGTAACTTCCGACGCCTTTGTAAGCTCTTCAGGCAAAGGTAAGGGTGGAAATACGGGCGATAGTTTTAAGGGAAGTGGTAAAAAGTCGGGCGATAAATTTAATACGGGCGATTCGTTTACAGGAAAAGGCAAAAAGAAAACCGTAAAAGCCGGAGAAGGCTACGGAAAGCGGAAATTTGTCCTGTTTCAGTCGAAAGAAGACCGGGCCAAGTCCAAAAAGGAGCGAAAAGAGCGAAGAAGTGCCGATTTCCGGTACAATGAGCGGAAACTGGAAAAACAAAAGCGGAAAGACCGCAAGAAGAAGGATGAAAAAGGAGCGCTACCCAATCCTGTGCTGAAACAAAATTACTAGTCCCGATTTTGGCACGGTTTTCGCCTTTTGAGGTTTCGTCCCAATGGAGCGATATTTTATATATATTGCGAAACAATTAAACTGAACACTCAGTACAAAGATGAAGAGGTTGGTTCTGATCCTATTACTCGTACTGCCATCGCTTTCGATGGAGAAGGGCGCATTGGATCCTAAGGACACTCACAAAACAGTAAAAGCTTTGTTTGTGTATCAGTTTGCAACATTGGTGGATTGGCCGAAGGAATTCAAGCAAGGGGATTTCATCATCGGTGTTTTCGGAGATTCTCCGCTCTATGATGAATTGGTTTCGAAATACTCGAATAAATCAGTAGGGAAACAAGCCATTAAAATCAAAACCTTTCCGACTTTTTCAGAAGTAAGTCACTGTCACATTCTCGTTGTTGCTCCCGACCAGAGCGACCGGGTGTCGGAATTATCGAAAAAATTTAAAAGTAAAAGCACACTCATAGTCACCGAAAAAGAAGGGAAACTAAGAGAAGGGGCCGTAATTAACTTTGTTATTAAGGACAACAAACAATCGTACGAACTCAGCAAGTCCAATGCGTCGAAATACAAATTGGTGGTGGGTTCTAAATTAGAAAACCTTGCTGCCCGAGTAGAATAATATTATGAAAAGGATATCCTACATATTGGTGTTTGTGCTCATGACCTTCCTGCAGGCCATGGCTCAGGGTCCTTTCGCTGAAGGTGCGCTGGTTGCGTACCAAAACAACGAATGGGATAAAGCAACCCGTTTAATCGATAGCGCAATTGTATCGCCATCGGAAGCAGGTGATGCCTTTACCTGGCACTTAAGAGGATTTATTTACCGCGATGTCTATAAGCAGGTGGACAAAGAGGACCGTTATTCAAAGGCACGACCCATTGCGATTGAGTCATTCTTTAAATCGAACGAACTGGATAAAAACAACGATTTCACGGCACGCAACAACGGATCTTTAAAAAGCATAATTGTTTCCTATTACAACGATGCGGTTCGTTTAATGGACACTACCAATTATGCTGAATCCGAAAAGTTTTATAACGAGTATAAAAAACAAACGCAACGTTTAACCCCCGGTACCGACTTTACCAAATCGGATGTGGAGTATTACAATGCGCTTGCAACGGTGTTGGTAAAAAAATACAACCGGATGGATAAAGGCTCTGATGAGTTTTTTAATCAAGCCATTCGTGTATACGAAAAAGTAGTTGAACTGGATTCGGCCAACTGTCTTGCACATTACCAGATTGGTATTTTGTACTACAACAAAGGCGTAGAGATTTTATTAAATCTTGATCCTACCACTCCACTGGAAGATATTGTAAAAGCGCAGGAAACCTGTGTGGATTTATTCCTCTTATCGAAACCACACATGTATAAAGCATGGGAGTTACAAAACTGCAAGGATATTAATCCACTCGAAATAGCAGAGGGCCTCAGCGGTATCCATTACCAGTTGAACGAGCCCGACAAGTTTAAGTATTGGGAAGATCTGAAAAAGAAACTTCAGGAAGGACAGGATAAATAAAAATTGATTCGGCCACTCTCATGAAGCTAAGATTTACCATTGGCAGAAGAATTGGACTCGGATTCGGTGTCGTCATTTTCTTCATTGTCCTCATTTTTACACTCACCGTTCGTAACGTGGTTAGTGGTTTGGAAATTTTCGAAGAATCCAAACAACTCAACGAGCGCATTACCCGCATTGAAACTCCTTCGGTAAACCTGGTTATTGAGTTAAGTAATAATATTCAGGAATCGAAAGCCCTTATCACGAAGTGGGCAACAGAACAATCGCGTGAAGATAATCCCGATAAAATGCGATTGATTAGCTTAATGGGAACGGATCTTCCGCGTGTTACGAAGGATATTGACAACATGAAGGATTATTGGCCCAAAGAAGAAGTGGTCATTATTGATACTGTTTTCTCATCGATTAATACCCTTCTGGATTTATACACGCAGGTTCAGGGATTACTTACTTCATTCGAAGACTATGCCGATGCGGAAAAAGCACTTATGGCGCGTTTTCTGGTAGAGACAGACGGAGATATTGATAAGGAAGCTAAAATGATTTTAGTTAACCTGAATCGCCTGAAACGAATGCAGGAATTACGTCTGAAAAATTCGCGTGATGCTCAGGTGGCTTCGAGTGATAAAACAATGAAGTCGTATCAATTCCTCATTTACCTTTTAATATTTACGGGAATTGCGCTGGTTGTGGGTTCATTGTTGATTGCAACGTTTACTTCGCGTTCTATTGTAAAACCGGTTGGTAAACTGAAGGGCATGATTCAGCAAATGGGACGTGGAATCATTCCTAAAGAACAAATGAAATCGAGGGATGATGAGATTGGTGAAATGGCTGTTGCACTGAATAATCTGGTTACCGGTTATCGTCGCACCACCGATTTTTCCCGTCAGGTGGGTATGGGTAATTTTAATTACAATTACGAACCGCTTTCTGATGAAGACGTTTTAGGTCACGCCCTTTTAAAAATGCGTGATGATTTAGCAGAAAACGAACGCATCCTCGAGCAAAAAGTAATTGAGCGTACCGAAGAAGTTGTTCGTCAGAAAGAAGAAATTGAAAAACAACGCCAGAAACTCGAAGAGCT
>JAIBBF010000015.1 GCA_019694795.1 Flavobacteriales bacterium
CGTATCCTTATCCAATTTTTCGTTGGACTCCAACACTTTCCCACTCCATAAAACATTGTCGGCAATAATATACCCACCCGATGGTACCCGATCAATGATCATGGAATAATAATTCAGGTAATTTTCTTTATCGGCATCAATAAAAACCAGATCAGGATTAACAGACAAACCGGGAATTAATTTCATAGCATCGCCAATCATATATTCGATCTGAGCCGACCAATCCGATTCATCAAAATAACCACGAACTCTCTTCTCCAGTTCTGCATTTTTATCCAGCGTAATTAATTTACCATCTTTAGTTAAACCTTCAGCCAAACACAATGCCGAATAACCGGTATAGGTACCAATTTCCAAAATGGATTTTGGTTGAATCATTTTAGAAAGCATACTTAATACTCTTCCCTGAAAATGACCCGACAGCATCCGCGGCATTAACACTTTGAGATGAGTTTCCCTGTTGATTTTACGAAGTAAATCGCTTTCACCACTGGTGTGAGAACAACAATATTCGTCCAAAGCTTTACCAATAAATTCCATCAGGCTTTTGTAAAAATTAATTTACTAAGGTTCGATTCGGCATACACTTCATTGGCCACATGCAACACATCGCCCGAAGTGATTTTATCTATTTTTTTATAGACTTCCTTTAACGTTTGAATTTTGCCATAAACCAATAAACTTTTCCCGGCAGATAAAGTCCTGTTTAAACGGTTTTCATCCGACAATGCAATTTGACCCTTCAGCTGAATTTTTGCTTGTTGCAATTGAGTTGGACTAAGTCTGTTTTGCTTAAACTTTTTAATTTCAAGATTCACTAAATCCTCACATCGTTTTAGATTTTTATGATCCGTTCCGAAATAAATCATAAACAATCCTGTATCGGAATAGGGCAAATACGAAGCTTCTGTATTATAGGCAAATCCATTTTTTTCGCGGAGAATTAAATTTAACCTGCTGTTCATGGCATTCCCTCCCATTACATTATTCATTAAAATAAAAGCCGGACGCCATTTATTTTCCCTTTCATAAGCTTCACCGCCAATAATGTAATGATCCTGAAAAGTGGAATAATTTTTTTTCAGTTTAAAATTAGAAATGGTTTCAGGTCGTACTCTTCCTAAGCGTACAACACTCTTTTTAGTAACAGAAAAATATTTTTTTACCAGCGTTTTTACTTTGCTTTCAGATAATGCACCGGTAATGCTTAAGGTCATATTCTCTGGAATATAATTGCGCTCGAAAAAATCCAAAACAGTTTTTCTTTCAAACGATTTCAACGATTTTTCTGTACCAAGAATGTTATGTCCAAGCGGATGGCCCTTAAAAATATTTTCTTCAAACTCATCAAAAATCAATTCCGAAGGAGAATCCTGATACGATTTTATTTCATCTATAATCACCGTTTTTTCCTTCGTAATTTCCGCAGCCGGAAAAACCGAATTAAAAACTACATCAGAAATTAAATCCAATCCACGCTCCAGAAATTGCTGATCAAACGATCCGTAAACCACGGTTTCTTCCTTGGTGGTGTACGCATTTAATTCCCCGCCAACCGCATCGAGTCGACTAATGATTTCAAGACTCTTTTTCGATTTGGTCCCCTTAAATAAACAATGTTCAATATAATGGGCCATACCTTGTTCATGATTCAACTCATCACGCGTGCCGGCGCCAATGGTTAAACCGGCATGTACAATAGAAGAAGAGGTATCAGGTAGAAAAACGACTTTAAGGCCATTCTTTAATTCAAAAACGAGGGGAGCAGTATTCATGATGCAAAATAAATACAAAAAGGGGCCTGAGCCCCTTTTATTTTATAATTGTTTAGAAGAATTATTTTTTCAAAAGATCCCGGATTTCGGTCAGTAATTTTTCTTCATTGCTAGGCTCAGGTGCAGCAGCAGGTGCGGCAGCGGCTTCTTCTTCTTTCTTTTTAAGATTATTCACGCGGTTCATTGTTTTTATCATCATAAAAATGGCAAAAGCAATAATTAAAAAATCAACAATGTTCTGAATGAAATTTCCATAATTCATAAATACAGCTTCCTGGGTAACTTTTCCACTGGCATCAACAACCGCATCAGAAATCTGAAATTTTAGTTCTTTAAAATCCACTCCGCCTAATACATAACCAAGTGGAGGCATAATAACATCATTCACCAAAGAGGAAACAATTTTTCCAAAAGCTCCACCAATGATTACACCGACCGCAAGATCAACAACGTTTCCGCGCATCGCAAATTCTCTGAATTCTTTAAATAATCCCATAATGATTTGTTTAGCAAGTATTTAATTTAAAACATCTGCCAAAAATAACAAAAAGGAGGTTCTAAAAACGGGGAATAAAGGTTTTCTTTAAAAGATGAAAAAATCGTTGACTCAAAACGGCCTGACCAAAAATCAAACCTCCCACCGAATCCATTAAAACGATTAGTCCCAATAAAGTAACCCATAACATTACCGGATTCCAAATCCCTGAAACAATGTTATAAAATGAAAAATAGCACACCGTAACACCAAATAAGGTTCCCACCAGGTAAAAGAAATATTGAACCCAAACTGGAGGCACCCAGGTTATGGGCTGCTGATGCACCGAACGCGAAAAGGCCTCATTTTTCTTTCTACGTTCTGCCCGGCGTTCTTCGCGGCTATTGGGTATGGGAGAACTTTGTTGGTGACCTCCATTTAACTTTTGATCGTAATGAAAGCGTTTAACAGGGTCCGATAAAGTTTGGTAAGCATCGTTCAATACCTGAAAAAAAGCATGGGCATTTTCTTCCCGGTTTTTGTCCGGATGGAAACGCTTAGCCTTGATTCTGAAGGCTTTTTTCACCTCCAGATCACTAGCCCACTGATTAATACCAAGTATCTTATAGTAATCGTACTCCATCCTTCTAAAATTACTAAATTCACTAACACAATAAAAGTAACGGGCCATAAAAAGATATTTTCAATGCCTTGAACCTTTTATTGAATTAAGGGTACAGATACAAAAACAACAAGATGTTTAGTCATCCGAAAATATGGACCTTCATTTTCGCTCTTCTTTTCACCCTAACGGGTGATGAGGGATTCTGCCAGGTGAATCAGAATGAAAAGGAAAAGGAAAAGAAGGAAGAAAAGAGCAACATGCAGAATGCAGCAGGTAACAGCAATCCTGTTATGAATAATTCCATTCAGGAAAATAACGTGGTTTTACCTGCCATCAATGAACCCTCGCGCACTGCACAATCCAATGTGTTTTACAACAAGCAAAGCAATGCCTATAAATCAGCCGTAGAGTTCAACCAACTCGACGCGAAAGCCTGGTTGGGTTATTATGAATCGGAACGTTATTCATTTTACACAAAAACTTCTAACGACATCAATGCCGAAAACCAGGAAAAGCTGAATGAAATCATCAGCGAAATGGGAAAATATGTACCCAATTCGTTTGAATATAATTACGCCAAATACCTCAATGGAAATCACGATGTAAACCTCTTCGGTTTCCTTGCCAGAGCTTACGAACTCAATCCAAAAGCCAGCGAATTGTACGATCAGTTTATAGCTTATTACGAACTCACCGGTAATGCTTCAAAAAAATCAGAATGGTGTAAAAAGCTCAATGAAAGCGGAGAGTTTTCGAAAGAGGTAATGGAATTTAGCTATAATCTTTTGGCAGGATTACCAAGTAATGCGGTACTCATCACCCATGGTGAAATGGACACCTACCCTACTTTTATCTGGCAAACAGTAAAAAAATTCCGACCCGATGTTTTAGTGCTGTATATCGATCTTTTAGAAAAATCAGATTACAGAATAAAAAAATCGCAGGAATTAGGCTTTAGTTCCAGTATAGATCCGGTTTCAAATAAACCATCCTTTGTGCAGGACATTTGCCAGAAAATATCACCAAAGCGACCTGTATACCTTGCAACCACACTTGCGCCGGAATTATTAAAACCAATCAAAGAGCAACTGTTTAATACCGGACTTGCCTTTCGATATGCACCGGGTGGAATCGACAATCTTGCAGACCTGGAAACAAACTGGGAACGAAATTTTAAAACGGAAGAATTAAGAAAAAAAATAAGCCCTGGAACCATTGCATCTAAAATCAACATGAACTATGTACCGGGACTACTTTTATTAAGTGAATCATTAAAACAAAAAGGGATGAGCGATAAGGCAAAATTAGCGGAAGAATTAGCCTTAAAAATCGCAGCAGAAGGAGGAAAAGAACAACAAGTACGTACACTATTAAATAAAAAATAATCACATCACCGGGTGATGGGAATTTTCGGAAGGAACTATAAAACAAAGACCGATGAGGATCTGATGCAGGCTATTGTAAAAGGAGATAGTCTTGCCTTCGAGGAGCTGTACAACAGATACAGCAAGCCGATGGTAAACTTCTTTTGCCGTATGCTGTGGAAAGACAAAGAAAAGGCACAGGATTTTATGCAAGATCTTTTTACCAAGATTGTACATAAACCTGATTCCTATGATGCTTCGCGGTCATTTAAAACATGGATCTATTCCGTTGCAAACAACATGTGTAAAAACGAATACAGGAAACAAGAAGTACGGAAAAACACAGTGAACATGGGTCACGAAAATTTTTCTGTAATAGATGAGGCAGCAGATCAATCGAAAAAAGTTGACCATGCCGCATTCAACGAATTATTGCATAAAGAATTGGAAAATCTTGAAGAAATACAACGCACTACTTTTTTATTACGCTATAAAATGGATTTATCCATTAAAGAGATCGCAGAAATAACAGAAGCATCAGAAGGAACAGTAAAATCCAGGATTTTCTATACCATTAAAAAATTATCTGAAAAGCTCAGAATGTTTGATCCCAAATTGAGCAACGCCTATGAAAAATAATTACCCAACATATGATCCAAACGACATTGAATCGCTTCTTCACCATAAAGCATTCGATGAACTATCTTCTTCAGAACAAGATTTTGTTTTAAGTCTTGTTGAATCGAAAGAGGAATACGAACGTATGAGAAATACAATCGTAAACATTGAAAAAACATTTTCATTCGAAGATGTTATCGAACCTGAAGATTATGTTAAAACCCAATTACTGGATCGCTTTAAACAACAACATCAACATAAATCAACGTTTTGGTCAAGGATAGGTCAAACATTATTTCCATCAGGGAAAAATATTTTGCTCTCACCCGGATTTCAGCTTGCAGGATTAGCGCTCATTATTGCCGTTACTGTAATATGGTACCAACAATCAGGAAACATAGGAAACACTGAACTTGCCCAGCATAAATCCTCTGCAAATGATGAATATGATCTTGTTTCCAAAGACACTACAACAAATACCGAAATCCTTCAACCTACAGCACCCCTCGAGGATGAAAAGCTAATGGAAAGTCCGGCTATTGCAGAAGAATCCGTTATTGATAATCGCGTTACTTCAGGCGAAAGTGTGGAACTAAAACCAAATGGGCTTATAAGCAATGCAAAAATAGCTGAAGCTGAAATTGATAGAATGGACGTGAATCAAAACAGTGCTATCGAAGAAAAAAGTCTGGCAAAAACAATTAATGTCGCCAGAGAAGAAACAGTGACTGCAAATGATGATTTCATTTCAACCGAGAATGTTTCGGATGTTTCCACGTCAACGGAAAGAAGCAAATCATCCAAAAAATCAAAAGACGCAACTCCCGGTAAAAACGATAAAGCTAAAGAAACGGTGGGCTATGAAACCTATTCTTCAGGGAGCACCTCTAAAGATAATTTTGCTTCAGATAAAGAACAAAAAGGAACCAATGCAGGGAAAAATCCTGAGCTTTTAGAACTATTATTTACGGCGCTTTAATTCATAAATCTCCAGCGAATTCCAAAGAATAATGTTCGGCTGAGCATTGGATAAGCCGGTATTGAGAAATAATTTCTTCCAAATAATCCCTCAGTCACGTGTTGTACAGCAATGTAACTGGTCACCTTATAAATATCCGCTTCAAAAAACAATCCAAACAAGGGATAATTCCCTACTGAGACTTTATCCTGATAGTAAAATGAGGATAATGCAGGGTTATAGGCATTGGCATAATACTTAGAGAAATAATTAAAATCTAAACCGGTTTTATAACTCATACTCCAGGCTTTTCCCTTAAACATGAATTGAGATTTGGCTGCAAAACCTGGAACTCGAAACAAAGGCGAATTATCTGTTTTCTGAACCAATACCTGATTGCAAAATTCCCAGTGCTTACCTATAGCTAGACAATTTTTAATTCTTAAACCGGCATTAAAATTTAAGTCCGTCGATTGATTAAATACAGAAGCACTGTCGAGATAAACTCCATTCTGTACTGCCTGGCCAAAAACCGAAATTGCCAATGCATTTCCTTTTCGAAATACTATTTCAGATCTAAAGGTTGTAACAGGTGTAAATACATTGGCCCACTGATAGTGATTAGAAGAATAAAACAACGTATTTATGGAAGGATGATTCTTTACTATTGCCAATGAAAAATCAATGATGTTTTCTTTGGCCAATATTTTCCGGCTATAATTTCCTTTTAAATTAAAATCATCACTGTATTCTCCATAAAGAAAAACTTCTGCAGATAGATGTAGCTGTTGAATGGAGTCTGAATATTGAACATAAGAAAACAAAGCCTGATTGACCGACTTGCTATAAAACGTTAGATTATGATAATTGCTTTGATAATTTTTGCCAAGAATTCCACTACTCCACTTTTTGTTTTTTATAGTAAATCCCAAACCTGAATTTATTCCTTCTGTACTGGAGGCGTCGTCCGTTCGCAGGGAATCAATGAATATATCTGAAAAATAAGACTCAACTTTTTCATCCGAGAATTGATGCTTCATAAATTGATAATTTCCAAAAATTACCAATGAAAAAATGTTTTTCCCCTTATTTAACCGAATTGAATTATTAAAATCGATATTCCAATTGTATTGCTTACTGATAGCAGAATTTAATCCTGTTAAATAAAGTTTATCGTTTCGATATACATTGTCCATAAACAAAGTATCATCCACACCTCCATTTTCCTGGCGGTAAGCATTCTTATAGGATAGAATCACCTCCGATTTTAATGTTTGTTGCCCCCCCCCATACCTTAATCCGGAAATTAAATTCGAATTTTCCGAAAGCTGGTGATTATAATAGCCTTCAAATCTGTTTCTATTGAATTCAATAAATCCTCTTAGGTTGTTTCCTATTCTTTGTGAATGACGAATATAAAATGTTTGACTTTTATTGGTCCCGATATTAAAATGTGCTACAGTTTGGGGAATATCGCTTAATACAAATGTGTTTTGCGTTGTCGGAAGAAAAAATGAGGAACTGTTAATACGGAATTCGGGAACTTGGGCAATAAAATTTACAGAAGGTGAACCAGGATTACCCAAATTAGAGTATAAATTTGAATCGGATACCACTTGGAAGTATAATGAAGCCGTATCATGAATTATTTTTTTACCCTGCAAATAAATTCCGTTATCCCTAAATACTGCCGAAGAGTCGGTTTGGGAAAATCCGGAAGACATTAGAACAAAAATAAGTAGGAAAGAAAATCCAACTTTCATCATGGGACAAGTATAAAAAGAAAAACCCCGAACACCAATAAAGGTATTCGGGGTTTTAGAAAACCGGCGACGACATACTCTCCCAGGTGTTACCCTAGTACCATCTGCGCTATTGGGCTTAACTTCTCTGTTCGGAATGGGAAGAGGTGGACCCCAATGCAATAGTCACCGAAAATTGTAAATATCATAATATTGAAAGAGGATAAACTGAAAAGTCTGGAACTGAACAAAACGGAGATTAAAAGCTTACGGGTAATTAGTATTGCTCGACTTTGGCCTTTCAACCTTTACATCTGCAACCTATCAACGTCATCATCTTTGACGACCCTTAAAAGAAGTCTCATCTTGAGGCAAGTTTCGCGCTTAGATGCTTTCAGCGCTTATCTCAACCGAACATAGCTACCCTGCGATGCAGCTGGCGCCACAACAGGTACACCAGAGGTTCGTCCGACTCGGTCCTCTCGTACTAGAGTCAGGCCCCCTCAAACTTCTAACGCCCACATCAGATAGGGACCGAACTGTCTCACGACGTTCTGAACCCAGCTCGCGTGCCACTTTAATCGGCGAACAGCCGAACCCTTGGGACCTTCTCCAGCCCCAGGATGTGACGAGCCGACATCGAGGTGCCAAACCATTCCGTCGATGTGAGCTCTTGGGAATGATCAGCCTGTTATCCCCGGAGTACCTTTTATCCTTTGAGCGATGGCCCTTCCATGCGGAACCACCGGATCACTATACCCTAGTTTCCTACCTGCTCGACTTGTCGGTCTCACAGTCAAGCGCCCTTATGCTATTACACTCTACGCACGGTTACCAAGCGTGCTGAGGGCACCTTTGGAAGCCTCCGTTACTCTTTTGGAGGCGACCACCCCAGTCAAACTACCCACCACACACTGTTCCCGTTTCCGGGTTAGACATCGAATAATTAAAGGGTGGTATTTCAACGTTGACTCCACCACGCCTAGCGACGCAGCTTCAAAGTCTCCCACCTATCCTACACATCAATTACCCAACGTCAATGTGAAGCTATAGTAAAGGTTCACGGGGTCTTTCCGTCCCGATGCGGGTAAGCGGCATCTTCACCGCTGCTACAATTTCACCGAGCTCACGGCTGAGACAGTGCCCAGATCGTTACACCATTCGTGCAGGTCGGAACTTACCCGACAAGGAATTTCGCTACCTTAGGACCGTTATAGTTACGGCCGCCGTTTACTGGGGCTTCGATTCAATGCTTCTCTTACGATGACATCTCCTCTTAACCTTCCAGCACCGGGCAGGTGTCAGGCCATATACATCATCTTTCGATTTAGCATAGCCATGTGTTTTTGTTAAACAGTCGCCTGGGCCTATTCACTGCGGCCTCCTCTTGCGAGGGAGGCGCTCCTTATCCCGAAGTTACGGAGCTAATTTGCCGAGTTCCTTAGCCGTGAATCACTCGAGCACCTTAGGATTCTCTCCTAGACTACCTGTGTCGGTTTGAGGTACGGGCGGAAATGGTCTATAGTTTAGAAGTTTTTCTTGGAAGCATGTTTGGGGTCATTATCAACTCTCCACGAGGGATTGCTGTACTATCGAGTTTCAGACTCACTGCGGATTTGCCAACAGCAAGTAACCCTACGCTCTTCAACGTACTATTCCGTAAGTACGCAGACCTTACACTTCTCCGTCACTCCGTCACAACCATACCGGTACAGGAATATTAACCTGTTGTCCATCGACTACGCCGTTCGGCTTCGCCTTAGGTCCCGACTAACCCTGATCTGATTAACATGGACCAGGAAACCTTAGTCTATCGGTGAGCGGGTTTCTCGCCCGCTTTGTCGTTACTTATCCCTACATTTTCTTTTCCAGACGCTCCAGCATACCTCGCGATACACCTTCGACGCAGACTGGAATGCTCTCCTACCAATTTTTCAATTCCATAGCTTCGGTACTATGCTTAATGCCCGTTTATTATCCACGCCCGATCGCTCGACTAGTGAGCTGTTACGCACTCTTTAAATGAATTGCTGCTTCCAAGCAAACATCCTAGCTGTCAAAGCAATCGGACCACGTTAGATCAACTTAGCATAGATTTGGGGACCTTAGCTGATGGTCTGGGTTCTTTCCCTCTCGCCCACAGACCTTAGCACCCATGGGCTCACTGCCGAGTATATCATAAAGCATTCGGAGTTTGTCAGGGTTTGGTAGGCGGTGAAGCCCCCTAGCCCTATCAGTAGCTCTACCTCTTTATGACTCAACCTCGACGCTGCACCTAAATGCATTTCGGAGAGTACGAGCTATTTCTCAGTTTGATTAGCCTTTCACCCCTACCCACAGCTCATCCGGAAGCTTTTCAACGCTTATCGGTTCGGACCTCCATTAGGTGTTACCCTAACTTCATCCTGGCCATGGGTAGATCACAAAGTTTCGCGTCTACCCCCACTGACTATGCGCCCTATTCAGACTCGCTTTCGCTTCGGCTGCGCACCTGAAGTGCTTAACCTTGCCAGTGAGGAGTAACTCGTAGGGTCATTATGCAAAAGGCACGCCGTCACAACACGAAGTTGCTCCGACCGCTTGTAGGCGTACGGTTTCAGGATCTATTTCACTCCCCTGCTCGGGGTACTTTTCACCTTTCCTTCACAGTACTAGTTCACTATCGGTCTCTCAGGAGTATTTAGCCTTACCAGATGGTTCTGGTAGATTCAGACAGGATTACACATGTCCCGCCTTACTCAGGATACTACTAGGTAATATGTATATTTCGTATACGGGGCTATCACCCTCTATGGCAAAATTTTCCAAAATACTTCTACTATATACATATAGTCCATGACGTAGTCCTACAACCCCAAAATTGCCGAAACAATTTTGGTTTGGGCTAGTCCCCTTTCGCTCGCCGCTACTTAGGGAATCACTTTTGTTTTCTTTTCCACCGGGTACTTAGATGTTTCAGTTCTCCGGGTTAGCGCTATTGCGATACTGCAGCACAGTACCAGGTTGCCCCATTCGGAAATCTTCGGATCAAAGGTCGTTTGCACCTCCCCGAAGCTTATCGCAGCTTATCACGTCCTTCATCGCCTCTGAGAGCCAAGGCATCCACCATACGCCCTTAATTGCTTTTAATTACGTTATTAGTTTTGTTCGGTTCTCAAACTTTTCAGTTTATCATTTCAATATTTCAAAGAACTTTCCCTAGCATGAATCACTTCATCTAGAAATTGTGGAGAATAACGGATTCGAACCGTTGACCCCCTGCGTGCAAGGCAGGTGCTCTAGCCAGCTGAGCTAATTCCCCCAACATAATGTAGTCCCGAGCAGATTTGAACTGCTGACCCCTACATTATCAGTGTAGTGCTCTAACCAAGCTGAGCTACGGGACTAATTACTCAGACCCTCGTACCCAGTCATTTAGATTACACTCGTCTGAGTTGGGAAAGACAAAAAATTCGAAGAAAGTAAAGAGACAGAAAGCAGATCTACATTGTAGATCAGGAGAACATTACTCTAGAAAGGAGGTGTTCCAGCCGCACCTTCCGGTACGGCTACCTTGTTACGACTTAGCCCCAGTCACCGGTTTTACCCTAGGCCGCTCCTTTCGGTCACGGACTTTAGGCACCCCCAGCTCCCATGGCTTGACGGGCGGTGTGTACAAGGCCCGGGAACGTATTCACCGCGTCATGGCTGATACGCGATTACTAGCGATTCCAGCTTCACGAAGTCGGGTTGCAGACTTCGATCCGAACTGAGACAGACTTTAGAGATTAGCATCACGTTGCCGTGTAGCTGCCCTTTGTATCTGCCATTGTAGCACGTGTGTAGCCCAAGATGTAAGGGCCGTGATGACTTGACGTCATCCCCACCTTCCTCACCGCTTGCGCGGGCAGTTTCTTTAGAGTCCCCACCATTACGTGCTGGCAACTAAAGATAGGGGTTGCGCTCGTTGCGGGACTTAACCCAACACCTCACGGCACGAGCTGACGACAGCCATGCAGCACCTCGCAAATTGTCCGAAGAAGGGCTAGTTTCCTAGCCTGTCAACTTGCGTTCAAACCTTGGTAAGGTTCCTCGCGTACCATCGAATTAAACCACATGCTCCACCGCTTGTGCGGGCCCCCGTCAATTCCTTTGAGTTTCACCGTTGCCGGCGTACTCCCCAGGTGGATCACTAAACAATTTCTCTGGGACACTGACCGTATATCGCCAATGTCAAGTGATCAACGTTTACAGCGTGGACTACCAGGGTATCTAATCCTGTTTGATCCCCACGCTTTCGTGCCTGAGCGTCAATAATGGCTTCGTTAGCTGCCTTCGCGATCGGTGTTCTGTGTCATATCTAAGCATTTCACCGCTACATGACACATTCCGCCAACGTCAACCATATTCAAGAACTTCAGTATCAATGGCAGTTCCCTCGTTGAGCGAGGGGCTTTCACCACTGACTTAAAGCTCCGCCTGCGCACCCTTTAAACCCAATGAATCCGGATAACGCTTGGACCCTTCGTATTACCGCGGCTGCTGGCACGAAGTTAGCCGGTCCTTATTCCTAAAGTACCTTCAGCCCCCTACACGTAGGAGGGTTTATTCCCTTAGAAAAGAAGTTTACAACCCATAGGGCCTTCATCCTTCACGCGGCATGGCTGGTTCAGACTTGCGTCCATTGACCAATATTCCTCACTGCTGCCTCCCGTAGGAGTCTGGACCGTGTCTCAGTTCCAGTGTGGGGGATAACCCTCTCAGGCCCCCTACTGATCGTAGCCTTGGTGAGCCGTTACCTCACCAACAAGCTAATCAGCCGCATGTCTATCCTTAACCGCCGGAGCTTTAAGAACCAAGTGATGCCACTCAGTAATATTATGGAGTATTAATTCAGATTTCTCTGAGCTATCCTCCTGTTAAGGGTAAGTTACATACGTGTTACGCACCCGTGCGCCACTCGCCACCCAGTATTGCTACCTGTGCTGCCGTTCGACTTGCATGTGTTAGGCCTGCCGCTAGCGTTCATCCTGAGCCAGGATCAAACTCTCCATTGTAAAAGAATTTAATTGTCAACGAATGAACTCCTCAAAACTTGAATTGAATCAGGTTTGTGCTTTTTTCTGTCTCTTAACTTTACTTCAAATCTTCAAAGAACGTTAGATATATAAGAGCCTCACGGCTATATCTGACTTTCAGAACTAAATCCCTTGTTTCGAAAGGGGCTGCAAAGATATGCAGCTTTTTGTAATCTCCAAAAAAAAAGAAAAATATTTTCGATTTTTTTTTCGTTTTCGAATTCAGGATTTAAAGAACTTGCTTTCGTTTTCGAAAGGGGCTGCAAAGATAGTTACGTTTTCTATTTCTGCAAATTTTTTCTGCTTTTTTTTTCTGAAGCAGTGGCCTTTCGTTCAAAGCGGGTGCAAATGTAGCGTCTTGTTTCTAATTTGCAAAAAAAAGATTAAAAAAATATTAAGTCACTGTAAATCAGTCGCAACTTTATTGATTAGGGGGTTGAAACTGATACAGGTAGGGTTTTACCATTAAACAACTTATAATGGGTAAGTGCAAAGTCTACAATAAAAGGTGCGATTTCCTCCGGTTTATGGGGGGCTTTAAATTCAGGAAATGCCTGATTCTTCATGTCAGTCTCTACTGCCCCTAAGGCAAGCGAATTGCAATGGATGTTTTGATTCTGGTATTCTACCGCAAGACACTCAGTTAAACAAGATAATGCGGCCTTGGAACTACTATAAAATAACATACCCGGAAATTTTAATGCACCTGACACCCCTCCCATACTACCAATTGTTGTTACGGAAGCCCCGGGCAAAATCAATTGATCAATTGTACGTATTAAGTGAAAAACACCATATACATTCGTCTGATAGATGTGATGAAAGTCCTCTTCGGTTAGTAAATGGAAATCCTTCTTTATAAGTAATCCAGCTGTAACAATAATTGCGTCGAGTTTCTTTTCGTAAGATTCGAATTGTTGAACCATTTTTTCAACGGAATCCGCATTAGAAATATCACACTGAAGGGTGTATAGATTATTCTCCTTTAATTCAATAAGAGGATTCAAATTTCTGCTAGCTGCGAATACCCGGTTGCCTTTGCTCAATGCTACTTTCACTGTTTCAAATCCAATACCCTGACTACAGCCTACAACTAAAACGTTTTTCATACTTACCTAAAATTGAAGGCACTAAAATGTGAATATTTCCTGAGTTTTCAACAGTTCTATCGTTTTGTTCTAATCTGAACTATTTTTAGTTCCCAATTCAGATTTTTCGATGTTTTTAATATTTGATACCGAAACCACAGGTTTACCGCAGGATTACAATGCTCCGATTGAAAGGACAGAAAACTGGCCGCGTGTGGTTCAAATTGCCTGGCAGATTCATGATATAAAGGGGAAGCTCATAGAGGTAAAAAACTTTATTATTAAACCTGTTGGCTATTCGATTCCTTACAATGCAGAAAAGATTCATGGAATTTCTACGGAAAGAGCATTAAAATCGGGTGTTGATATTGAATTTGTATTCGAGGAGTTTAATCAGGCTATTGCCCATTGTGAGTTTATTGCTGGTCATAATATTGAATTTGATATTAAAGTTTGGGGTGCAGAATTCGTTCGAGCAGGTTTGCCTATTGGAATGCTTCAAAAAAAGTGGGTTGATACGAAGGATGAATCCACCGAGTTCTGTGCAATTCCAGGAGGAAAAGGCGGAAAATTTAAATGGCCTACATTAACTGAATTACACCAAAAGTTATTTCAATCCGGATTTAGCGAGGCGCACAATGCCAGTGCTGATGTGGAGGCAACTACTCGTTGCTTTTTAGAATTGATTCGATTAAATGTAATCACTCCTGCCCGTCTCGGATTTGGCAATGAATTTTTACATGAATTCAGAATTGAAAATCCGAATCCGATAGCGCTTATTGGTTTAAATATTCAACCCTATCAACCACTTAATTCTGAACAAAAGGAGAATACAGAAATTAATTTATTTGAAACGACAAGCTCGGAAGATCATAGCGAGCTTTTAAAAGATATTTCATTCTCTCATTTACACAATCACTCCCAATATTCCATTCTTCAATCGACTTCGGAAATTAATAAGTTGGTAAAAAAAGCAGCTCAATTAAAAATGCCGGGTATTGCACTTACCGATACCGGAAATATGATGGCTGCTTTTGAATTTGTTAAAGAAGTGTTCTCTTATAACAAAGGAGTAGATTCAAGAAGAAAGGAAGCGGAAGCAAAAGGCGAATCGTTTGACGAAATAAATTTAAAGCCAATCGTAGGTTGCGAGTTTAATATTTGCAGAAATCATCTCGACAAATCGACAAAGGATAATGGTTCTCAAGTGGTATTATTAGCCAAGAATGAAAAGGGATATCACAACCTGGCTAAAATGTCGTCGATCGCTTTTGTTTCAGGTTTTTATTATGTACCACGTATCGATAAAGAAGTTCTACTCCAATACAAGGAAAATTTAATTGCAACCACAGGTGGATTATATGGAGAAATCCCTAATCTGATTCTGAATGTTGGAGAGGAACAAGCGGAAACAGCTTTTTTGTGGTGGAAGGAACAATTCGGAGAAGATTTTTATGCTGAGTTGTTAAGGCATGGTCAGGATGAAGAAGAAAAAGTAAATGAAATTCTATTAAAATTTTGCCATAAACATGGTGTAAAATATTTTGCTGCTAACAATACCTACTACCTCAACCAAACGGATGCAAATGCGCACGATATTTTACTTTGTGTAAAGGATGGTGAAAAGAAAGAAACCCCTATTGGAAAAGGTAGAGGATTCAGGTACGGGTTTCCGAATGACCAGTATTATTTCAAGTCGCAAGAAGAAATGAAAAGCCTTTTTGCTGATCTTCCTGAAGCCATTATTACCACCAATGAGATTGTTGCAAAAGTAGAGCCCTATAAACTTGAAAGAAATGTATTGTTACCGAAGTTTGAGATTCCGGATGAATTTAAGTTTCCGGAAGACGATGAAGATGGGGGTAAACGAGGGGAAAATGCTTATTTAAAATTCCTCACCTATGAAGGTGCAAAAAAGCGATATACTGAAATAACACCGGAAATTCAGGAGCGTCTGGATTTTGAATTAGCAACCATTGAAAAAACCGGATACCCCGGGTATTTTTTGATTGTACAGGATTTTACAACCGAAGCCCGAAAAATGGGCGTAAGTGTGGGTCCGGGTCGTGGTTCTGCGGCGGGTAGTGCTGTTGCTTATTGTATAGGAATTACCAACGTAGATCCCATTAAATACGATCTACTCTTTGAGCGTTTTTTAAATCCGGAACGCGTATCACTCCCCGATATTGATATTGATTTTGATGATGAGGGTCGGGATAAGGTTATTGATTATGTAGTAAAAAAATATGGTGCCAATCAGGTGGCTCAAATTATTACCTATGGTACCATGGCTGCCAAATCTGCCATACGCGATACAGCCCGGGTGTTGGATTTACCTCTACCCGATGCCGATCGCATTGCGAAATTGATTCCTGATTTATCGCTGGGAAAAATCCTTGAATTGAATGAAACTGAACTGAAGGAAAAACTGAGTGGGGAAGATCTTGAGATGGCCCAACAACTCAGGAAAATTTCGACGGGTCAGGACCTCTCTGCTCAAACCGTTCAGCAAGCAAAAATGCTGGAAGGATCCTTACGGAATACCGGTATTCACGCCTGTGGTGTAATTATTACTCCGGAGGACATCACCCGTATTGTTCCTGTTGCTACAGCAAAGGATTCTGAATTATACGTAACCCAATTTGATAACTCGGTAGTAGAAAGTGCCGGTCTCTTAAAAATGGACTTTTTAGGCTTAAAAACCCTAACCATCATTAAAGATGCCTGCAAAATTATTAAGGAACGTCATGGTTTAGATCTTGATCCGGACAGTTTTCCGCTGGATGATACCAAAACCTACGAATTGTACCAGCGGGGAGAAACGAATGGTACGTTCCAGTTTGAAAGTCCCGGAATGCAAAAGTATTTGCGGGAATTAAAACCGGATACATTTGCCGACCTCATTGCGATGAATGCCTTATACCGTCCGGGTCCCTTGGAATACATTCCAAACTTTATCCGGAGAAAGCATGGTCAGGAACCCATCACTTACGATTTACCGGAGATGGAAGAATACCTGAAGGAAACCTACGGTATTACAGTATACCAGGAGCAGGTAATGCTTTTATCGCAGAGTCTTGCGGATTTCTCGAAAGGAAAAGCAGATGAGTTGCGTAAAGCAATGGGTAAAAAAATCAGAGCAAAGCTGGATGAATTAAAACCACTTTTCATTGAGAATGCAATGAAGAAAGGTCATCCGGAAGATCGTTTAAATAAAATCTGGACCGACTGGGAAGCGTTTGCATCTTATGCCTTTAACAAATCTCACTCTACTTGTTATGCCTATGTTGCCTACCAAACAGCATATTTAAAAGCTCATTATCCGGCAGAATACATGGCTTCTGTTCTCACTCATAACATGAGTGATATAAAAAAGGTAACCTTCTTTATGGAAGAATGCCGCAGAATGAAAATTCCGGTATTGGGTCCGAGTGTTAATGAGTCGGAATTAAAATTTACGGTTAACGACAGCGGTGCAATTCGTTTTGGATTGGGTGCGATTAAGGGGGTTGGAGAAAATGCCGTTGAAGCCATTGTGCAAACCAGAAAAACTGAGGGTAAATATTCGTCTATTTTTGATTTTACCCGAAGAATCGATTTGAGAGCTGCAAATAAGAAGACGTTGGAGAACCTTGCATTAGCAGGAGCATTTGATGATTTTGGAATTTCGCGTTCTGCTTTCTTTTTTGATGAGGGTGATAACAATACATTTTTATCCAAAGCCATTAAGTTTGGCAGTAATCACCAGGAGGGATTAAATTCTGCGCAGGTAAGTTTATTCGGAGAAGAAAGCTCTGAATCGATGCCAGAACCCAGTATTCCACGTGTTGAGCCATGGCCAACGCTTTATCAATTAAACCGCGAAAAAGAGGTGGTGGGAATTTATATTTCGGGTCACCCGCTTGATGATTTTCGCTATGATTTAAACCAACTATGCACTAAAGGATTTCATTGTGGAATGATTTCTTTGTTGAACAAAGATTCGCTTAATAAAGAATTAAAGCTGGCTGGTATAATAACAAAAGTGGAGCATCGCCAAACGAAAACAGGAAAGCCGTTCGGGTCCTTTGAAATTGAAGATTATGAAGGCAATGCACGCATGATGTTGTTTGGGGATGATTATTTAAAATTCCGGCCTTATTTAATTGAAAATACGTTTGTTTACATTAGAGGAAGGGTGCAAAACCGAAAATTTGGCAATGAAATCAAGGAAGATGAGTTTGAATTTAAAATCAACATGATTGATTTGCTTGCCAATGCACGTGAACGTTTTGTAAAAGGAATCAATTTTACAATTAATCCGTACAAAGTGAATGAGCGTTTTGTGGATGAACTGGAGCTCTTAATTCAAAAATACAAAGGCAAGACCAGAGTAAAAGTTACGCTCATGGATCATATTGAAAAGATTAAAATTGATATGCCGAGTAAAGGGAATGGTGTGGACTTGAGCAATGAATTATTGGAAGAACTGGAACAATTGGAAAATTTAGAATTCGAATTTATTTTTTAGATCGTATGAAAAAGGCTGTAGTATTTTTCCTTTTATTTTTCTCATCACTCGTTGCGAGTGCACAGGTGAGAAAAGTGGTTATTCGTCAGTATGCCAACGGGAATCCGGAAGTAATTTACTACCTGAAGGGAAAAGAAATGAATGCCGAAAAAATAAAGGAAGAAGTCTTTTATGAAAGTGGCAAAATGGAATATTCCGGTCAATATAAAAACGGCGTTGAGCACGGTGAGTGGGTTTACTATTATGAAAACGGCAATATTAAAGCCAAGGAATATTGGAAAGAAGGTGTGGAAAATGGTGTGTGGAAGGAATATCACCCCGACGGAAAACTTGCCCGCGAGATTATTTATAAGGACGGGGTGATAAAAGATAAAATTGTAAAGTAATCAGGCTGTTTCTAATTCAGCCTTGCGCAAGGCTTTCACCTTATCGTCATTTAGGTATTCGTCGTAGGTCAATTGCTTATCAATAA
Organism: Flavobacteriales bacterium; assembly: GCA_019694795.1. Classification (NCBI taxonomy): domain Bacteria; kingdom Pseudomonadati; phylum Bacteroidota; class Flavobacteriia; order Flavobacteriales; species Flavobacteriales bacterium. The sequence goes on from JAIBBF010000015.1 coordinate 18,685, forward strand.
TTCCAGACGGAGTAATTTCAATGATGCGATTGGCTACGGTTTGAACGAATTCGTGGTCATGCGATGTAAACATAACCATTCCTTTAAAATCGATTAGTGAATTATTGAATGCAGTGATAGCTTCGAGGTCGAGGTGATTCGTTGGTTCGTCGAGTAACAAGAAGTTTGCCTGTTGGAGCATCAGTCGCGAAATCATACAACGTACTTTTTCGCCTCCCGACAATACTTTAACGGATTTGAGTGCTTCTTGTCCGGAGAACAACATTTTCCCCAGGAATCCGCGCACATAATCCTCGTCTTTATTTACCGAATATTGACGTAACCAGTCGACCAATGAATTTTCTTCCGTAAAGTAAGCGCTGTTTTCATTAGGGAGAAATCCTTTTTTAATGGTTATCCCCCACTCGATGGTTCCCTGTGCTTCCCGTTCACCGGCTAGGGTTTCGAGCAGTGCTGTGATGGCCATTGAATTTTTAGAAATAACAGCGATTTTATCTCCTTTATTTACTTTAAATGAAATATTGTTGAGCAGTGTTTGATCTTCACTTTTAATAGTAAGATGTTCAACTTTTAAAATCTGATCTCCGGCTTCCCGTTCCATATTAAAAATGATGGCGGGATATTTTCTGGTGGAAGGTTTGATTTCGTCGATCTGGAGTTTTTCCAATAATTTTTTACGGGAGGTAGCCTGTTTACTTTTAGCTGCATTGGCACTGAAACGCGCAACGAATTCCTGAAGTTCTTTGCGTTTATCCTCCATTTTTTTGTTTTGATCGGCTCTTTGTTTCAATGCTAACTGCGATGCCTGGTACCAGAAGGAATAGTTACCGGTATAAAGTGTGATTTTCCCGAAATCGATATCGGCGATGTGGGTACAAACGGTGTCTAAAAAGTGACGGTCGTGCGATACAACGATAACGGTATTCTTAAACTCCGCCAGAAAATCTTCCAGCCAGGAAATGGTGTCCACATCCAAGTCGTTGGTTGGCTCATCGAGGATAAGGATATCCGGATTTCCGAATAATGCCTGTGCCAATAAAACCCTTACTTTTTGATTACCGGATAATTCGTTCAATTTTATTTCATGAAATTCTTCGGCAACACCAAGGTTGGAGAGCATTTCCGCTGCATTTGTTTCTGCATTCCATCCATCCATTTCCGCAAACTCCGCCTCTAATTCTGCCGCACGGTTTCCATCTGCCTCAGTCATTTCTTCCTTAGCGTAGATGGCATCTTTTTCCTGCATAATTTTATACAGGGGTTTATGTCCCATAATAACCGTATCGATAACACGGCATTCATCAAATTCAAAGTGATTCTGCTTTAAAACAGCCATCCGTTTACCCGGCAGGATGGATACTTGTCCTTTAGTAGGATCCACCTCTCCACTTAAAATCTTTAAAAACGTAGATTTTCCTGCCCCGTTTGCTCCGATTACGCCATAGCAATTGCCCTCCGTGAATTGGACATTCACTTCATCAAATAAGATTCTTTTGCCAAACTGGAGGGTAATGTTCTGGGTACTGATCATGGTAAAAAGTTTAAATTCCGGGCTGCAAAGGTAAGGTTTTATGCCCTAAAACCGCATTATACCCAGTTGTTTCCCGTATTTTATCAACACTTTCTTGGTTTGTATCGAAAAAGCATCGATATTTGCGCCCTGTAATCAAAAAAGAAAACCTAATAAAAACCAAAATGATGAAAATCAAAGTTTTAGCTCTTTCAGCAGTTGCTGCCTTTATGGTTGCCTGCGGTGGCGGATCTACTCCAGAAGATGTTGCCAAAAATTTCCATGAAGCTCTTACCGCTCAAGAGTGGGACAAAGCAAAAGATCTTGCTACTGAAAGTGGTAAGAAGAACATTGACCAAGCGAAGGAATTCTCTGAATCAATGGGTGCACTTGGTGGTGAAAAACCAGCTAAGCCTGAAATCGAAGAAGTAAAGTGTGATACTAAAGAAAATGAATCAACTTGTACTTGTAAAGAAAAAGGTGGAAAAGAAACTAAGTACACTTTGAAAAAAGAAGGTGACAAGTGGTTAGTAGACTACAGCAAGCTTGGTAACATGGGCGGAGAAACTCCAACTGAAGAAGCTGCTCCAGTTGAAGAGCCTGCTACTGACGAAACTGCTCCAGTTGAAGAAACAGAAGCTCCAGTTGAAGAATAAGATTATCTTATTACTGATATTAATTATCCCCGTTTCAGGTTGCCTGAGCGGGGATAATTCTTTACAGCAGGACCTAAGTTGTCCTGTTCCTGAAAACGTACTTTCCAGTCTTCAGGAAGGCGATTTTATCCTTCGTCAGGGTGGTGGGGCTTTTTCTGAAAAGATCATTGAATACATGGGCGAGGAAAAACACTTTTCACATGTAGGTATGGTTTGCAACATCAACGGAAAATTGAAAGTTGTGCATTCCGTTTCGGAAGAATTATCGGGAAGAGACGGAGTTCAAACCCAAGGCATAAAAGCGTTTTGTACCGATGTTGCTGATAGCAATATTTGTATTATGCGTCCGAAAATGACCAAGGAGGAAATTGCCAAAATGACCAAGCTGGCACGCCATTATCTCCGCGAAAAAATACCTTTTGATTATGATTACAATACGGAAGATTCGAGTCAACTGTATTGCATTGAACTTGCCTATTACACCTACGGAACAGTAATGGGAAAAAACCGTTTCGACATGAAAGATTGCGGCGACGGTATTTTTGTTCCTTTATTCGGTTCTTTTTTTAAATCCGAATACTTCGAGACAATTTTTTGTCTGAAGCAATATTAATCCATTTATTTCCCCGTTTCCAGTCCGATATGAAACACGGCATCACCCTGGTGCACGACCGGATTATTATTCATTCCAATGACATACCCTTCATATTTTGAAATGATTTTTACTTCGTAGTGTCCGAAGGGATCATTGATTACGCCAACGGGTTGATTTTTCATGACAGGATCTCCGCATTCTACGAATGATTTAAACATGCCTGCACGTGTAGCACGAAGCCAGGAGCTATCCAACAATAATTTGGAAGTTCGCTCTTCATATTTTTCATTGATCATTCCCAAATAGCAAAGCAAACGCTTGGTCCCATCGATCGCCTCTGAAATGGAGTTTTCGTCGAAACGCATGGACTCTCCTCCTTCGAATACAATCACCGGTTTACCCATTTTGGAGGCCTGGTGACGAATGGATTTTGCAATCAGGGAAGAATTCAATGTAAATGGTGCTGCAAATGCCTTTGCAATCAGTTCTGAGTTTTTATCGACCACCGAATAGCGCATTTGTGGATAGTTGGTTCGCTGGGCTCCACCGGTGTGAAAATCGACCCCATAATCGATAATGGGAAGTATATTTTTGGTGATGTGCCAGGCTACCCTACTTGCCAGTGATCCATTAGCGTCTCCGGGAAAACTTCTGTTGACATCTTTTCCATCGGGCACCTCACGTGAGTAATTTAAAAATCCAAATACATTTAAAACCGGAATAGCTATTACTGTTCCGCAAATGAGGTTGTTGAACCTGTTTTCGGAAATCATACGGCGGATGATTTCAATCCCATTCACTTCATCACCATGTAATCCTCCCGACAAGAGGAGCACGGGTCCGTCGGTCTTACTTCTGTAAACGAAAATGGGCATGTTAATCATCATCCCGGATGGGAGGCGGGCGATATCGTAATTGATGATTTTATGCTGACCCAGGGCTACTGATTCTTTACCGATGGTGATTAGTTCCGGCATAGTTTTTTTTTACTAAAATAATGAATGGACGCTTCACTCAATTATTTTTTTTGCGGCCTGAGAAGGATATCTTAAAATGATTTACATTGGTTGCAATTCTCCCGCACCATGATGCATCCGGACACTGAACTCCGATTTATAAGTCCTGAAATTGGACATGGAGTTTTCGCTTCTGCTTTTATTCCCAAAGGCAGCATTGTTTATATTAAAGATTTAATGGAGATCGTAATTCTGCCTGATGATCCATTACGGAAAGATCCGAGGTATGCTCCACTCATTGAAAAGTATTCGTATGAAGAACCCAATGGAAATTTAGTTTTCAGTTGGGATATTGGTCGTTTTGTAAATCACTGTTGTGCGTGCAACACCATTAGCACCGGATACGGATTTGAAATTGCCCTTCGCGATATTGAAGCGGGCGAAGAAATTACTGACGAATACGGATTATTCAACTCGGGCTGGGAAATGAAATTAAGCTGCAGTAAACCCGGTTGTAGAGGGAAATTATCACCGGGTGATATTGATGTGTACGCCGGAAAATGGGACGAACAAATTAAAGATGCGTTGAAGGTTTTTAATCTGGTACCGCAACCGCTGGAGGTATATATGGAAGAAATCACCAAAAAAAACCTGGATCTTTTTCTACAGAAAGGCGAAGGCTATGTATCGGTGTTAACCTTAAAAAAGAAATAAGTTATCGTTTTGCATCGAGCCATGATTGCAAAATGATAGCTGCAGAAACGGCATCGAGGGTTGATTTATCTTCTTTCTTTTTTTTCGAAGCTCCACCCAAAGCCATAGCCTGGGCTGCCATCGAGGAAGTAAAACGTTCATCGACCCGAACGAGTTCTAATTCGGGAAAGGTCCGTTTTAAATGCACGCAAAATTCATTGATCATTTTACTGGCATCGGTTTCTGTTCCGTTTAACCGCTTTGGTTCGCCAACTACCAGTGTCTTAATTTTAAGTTGAGGAATATTTTTTTTCAGCCAATCTGTTATTTCGGAGGAGTGAATGACTTTAAGCGGACTGGCAATCATTCCCAATGAATCGGTAATGGCTAATCCCACCCGCTTTGATCCATAATCTATTCCCAGTGCTACACTCATTTTTTGCTTTTAATGATTTCAATTAATTCATGGAGTAATTCCGATTTGGACTGATCGGCATTCACTTTTTCTTTTGCCAATAGATAATAGGGCATTCGTTCATTTAATTTCTGTGTTACGAAGGGCAATAAATCTTCGTCGGGAATATTTTTAAGCAATGGCCGGTGAACCTTGCGTGGAAGTAAACGTTGTGTAAGCTCTTTTGCTGTGGAAGAAAAATAAATGGTTAAGCCCGCCGCATTCATTCGTAATGCATTATCGGCAAAACAAGGTGTACCTCCCCCAACCGAAATTACTCCTGCTTCATTGGAATGAATGATTTGTATTAAGTTTTGATGTTCCACTTCTCTGAAATAGGCTTCTCCTTTGGCAGAAAAAATCTGTGCGATGGTTTGACCTTCTTCCATTTCAATTTTCTGATCGAGATCGATGAAATCGACATTCAGGTGTTGCGCCAGTTTTTTTCCTACACTGGTTTTACCTACTCCCATAAATCCCCAAAGAAATATTTGCATTTTAAAGCGAATGTCGATTAATTGAACCTGTCTATTCAACAATTGTTAATAGTTTTTCCCCAATTTTAAGTTTTTATTTTGCAAAAAAGAATATCCCTTTTATATTTGCACCCGCTTTCAGGGAAAAACTTCTCAAAAAGCCAATAAAACCAACGATTCCGTAGCTCAGCTGGTAGAGCACAACACTTTTAATGTTGGGGTCCTGGGTTCGAGCCCCAGCGGGATCACAAACCGTGAAGCAGATTCAATCTCTTCACGGTTTTTTTTTGCATTCAACTTTCCATCCCTCCATTTTATTTCCTTGAATTCCCCATCCTTCTGCATTTGCATTTGCCATCACCCGAAGGGTGAAGGTGATTTTGTAATTAGCCTGACTGCTTATTTTATTTTCTACTTCCCAATTTCGTTTGTTCTTATCCCAAGATGGGAAATATTTTTTGGCAGCACTCTTTATTAACAACTACAAATCAACACATTAACAAGCGTGGCAACATTCATGCTCTTTGGATACAAAACAATGTATCATGGGCGCAATTCAATCTTTCCGTTTAATCCTTCTTAACACAATGGTGTTGTTGATTGGATTTTCCAATATCTCTTATGGAGCTTATTGCTCTACTCCTTCTTCTACGGTTGCTATTACTCCGACCACTACTGCGCAACAAAGTGCGTCGTACAATTCAGGTAAACGTGCATTTAGCTTTACGGCTACTGCAGGGTGTACCTATTATTTCGAAACTTGTGGGTATTCCACTGCAGATACCTATTTGCGTTTGTACTCCGGATTGGGTACAACATTACTTGCAAGCGGCGATGATAATTGTGGTCTTCAGTCGGCCATTACCTGGACCTGCTCCAGCTCCGGGACCTATTCAGTTTTATTGACAAAAAGCTCTTGTGCGAACCTGAATTCGGCCACAAGACTGAATTATTATATTGCTTCATGCGTTGCTCCGTATGATCCTTGCGCTTCCATCACTTCTATTCCCACATGCGGTACCAGCGTAACAGCTTCGATGTCGGGAACCGGTGCCGGATGGTCGCCCTCTTCTTGCGGATATTCTACTCCCGGTCAGGAAAAACTTTTTTCATTTACACCATCTGCCAGTGGTAATTATTCCATTAATGTAACCGCCATTTCCGGTGGATATATTGACTTTTTCTGGAAAGATGCTTCATCGGGTTGCAATGCAACGGGGTGGAATTGTATTCAGGATATTGTTTCTACCGGGACTTACTATGGCGGTACTTCTATTTCACTTACTGCGGGTGTTACTTATTATTTTTTACTCGATCCGGAAGGAAGTGGATCTTATTCTGCTACCTTTTCGATTGGTTGTCCTGCTGCTGCCGTTAGCAATGATATCTGCTCTTCTGCAACACCCATCACCTGTGGCCAAACCTTAAGCGGAACTACCATTGGTGCCACTTCTACTGGTGAAACCACGTTGAATGGCGGAACATGCGGCACCTCGATTACTCAAGCAGGCGTATGGTATGTGGTTACAGGAACCGGTCAGGATGTTCTTGCCAGTTTATGCGGTACTTCGTGGGACAGTAAAATTTCTGTTTTTTCGGGATCATGCGGTGCATTAACCTGCATTGGAGGAATAGATGATAATGGTCCTGCCTGCACTGGACTTTCTGCCTCCTATTCTTTTTCTACCGTAGCAGGAACTGCTTATTACATTTTGGTTCATGGATATTCTTCGGATTCGAATTTCGATTTGACTTTGAGTTGTTCAACTCCGGATCCACTTTCAGCAGCAGTATCATCTCCTGCCTGTACGAATGGTTCCATTTCACTTAGTGTTACGGGTCAGGTAGGAACTGTTGACTGGTACACCGGATCATGCGGTGGCACCTACATCGGTAGCGGAAATCCCTTTTCCACTGTAATCACTGGTGCAACCACCTATTATGCCCGCAACAATGCAGGAAGCGTATTAAGCAGCGGTTGTGCGAGTGTCAGCGTATCTCCCAATGCAATTCCTTCTGCACCTATGGTGACGGGTTCAAGCATTTGTTATGGTGCTACAGGTCCTGTATCGAGCAGCAGCACTGTTTCGTGGTATAACGCGAGTTCAGGAGGAACTTTATTGGGAACAGGAACAAGTTATACCAGCGGAAGCTTAACCTCAACCACGACTATTTATGCGGAAGAAAATGTAGGCGGATGTTTGAGTTCAAGATCTGCTGCAGTGATTGCCGTAAATCCACTCCCCTCTTCTATTGCCAGCACGAATTGCAGTTCAACCGGTTGTTATATTGCCGATGCGAATAACTGGGTTTTAATGCCGAATCCTGCCAATGAACTTGTGGCTTCGGTTTACGATGCCAGCGGTGGAAATGCATTGGGTAATACCATGGCTGATGTATTGATTAATACCAGCGTTCAATCCTTTAACGGAATGCCTTACCTGCAACGTGTAATTACCATTACTCCAACATCGAATGGTCCTGCCCAGGTAAAACTTTATTTCACCAATGCTGAATTTGCTGCCTTGCAAGCTGCGGATCCTTCGTTGAATTCCATTTCTCAATTAGGTGTTACCAAATTTGCAGGTCCTGGTTTAAGCGGTGCATCTGTTTACGTTGCTCCTTCGCAGATTACAGCGAATACGCCATATGCCGGTGTAAATGAAATTACCATTACCGTGACTGGCTTTTCAACCTTTGTGATTCATCGAAATGTTAATGCAACTCCACTTGCCATTCACCTTGCTTCATTCGATGCTCGTCCCGTAACCGATCATGTTTCCATTGAGTGGGTAACTGCTTCTGAAGAAAACAATGATTTCTTTTTAATTGAGCGTTCGGAAGATGGTATTTCGTTTGAACGTATTCTGGAACATGATGGCGCGGGTAACAGCAATCACACACTACATTATGCCATGGATGACAATTCTCCTCTTACAGGATGGTCGTACTATCGTCTGCGCCAGGTGGATTATGATGGTCACAGTACCGTTTCTCAAGTGAAAGCTGTTTATTTTGATCCAAGTGAAAATGATATCACCGTGTATCCAAATCCTGCTATCAGCGGAAGTGTGGTTCAAATTAAAGGAAGCTACAGCGGATCCATCGAAATCTTCTCGATGAGTGGTCAATTAGTAAAATCCATTCAAAACAGCAGTTCTATTTCTACCGAAGATCTTACACCCGGGGTTTACTTTGTACGCTTCGGTGGAAATGGTGCCGCTAAAAAATTAATTATCGAATAATAAAACAGACCGAATCAGAGATTCCTTTCTATCGCCGCCCATGATTATTGCGGGTTTTTGAATCGGTTCTGTTTTTACATCTTTCCATCTCCGGCCGGTGAATTCATTCCCACCGCAGCCCAATTTTCGAAGAATTTGCCTCCGGAGATGGTTTAAAAATGACTATATAACCGAAAATATTTTTCTAACTAAATTCTTAGTTGATTATAATTCGAAATGATCCAGCCAATCCGGATCACTCATCTGGGCTTTGATGCGTTCCATATCGCCAAATGCAGAAACCAATTCATCTCGTCCCTTTTCATTGACCAAATCTTTTTTAAACCAGTTTCCTTTTTCGGGATGGTATTCGGGACAAATAAAATCGACCATGGCCTCGCCGATGTCTTTCATCAAATCAAATTTGGCCACCTCATCCAATCCTATTCCATCCAATTCTTCATTGCTGATATCCCATAACCATTCTGCTTTTATTCCTGCTACCTTCTTAATTTTCCGGTTAGGCATTTTACGTAAGGAGGACTGATCGAGCGATAGCTGAAAACGCCGGTAGTCGAGTCCGTTCATTAATCCACTCCGGATTAAATCGAGTTGCATATCGGATGCATCTGCGCTGGCTTCTTCCATTACGTAGTTTAACCAAAACGCGACATCGAGTCCTTTCGGATTAATGGTTTCTTCTGGCTTCACAAATTTTACGGATGTTCCTGTTCCGAGACTGAACACGGTTAATTTATCGGAAAAATATTTTCCTCTTCCACTATATCTCACTGCCTCCATAATGGCAGCCAGTGATGGATTATTGTAGGTAGTTGTCCCCCCATCCACAAATCGTTCTAATGGGGTAAAATAGGTGGGTGCCGACATGGTTGCTTCAAGTACGGCTCGGAGTAAAACAGATTTGTACATGCCATGGTATTCTTCTCCATTTCTGAAACAAGCGAAAAACGTTTCTTCGCTCGCGGCTAAATCTTTAGAAGTAATCAGCAAGTCGGTTTCTGTTTCTTCGCATACATTTTCTAAACTTACATTACCTAAAATTTCTTTTAATCGCTTCCGGTAATTGGCTTTGGAATAAAGCGGCGGATTTAAAAAGCGGTTGGCCAGCATTCCCTTTTTCAGGAATACTTCGGTGACCAGCTCCACGTATTTTTCTTCGATTTCGGTTGCCGTAAATCCTTTTGCAATGAGTCCTGCAATTATTCCTCCGGTGGATGTCCCCGCCACCATATCCACTAATTTATACAAGGGAATTCCTGCCAATTCTTCCATTTTTTTCAGAAGCTGGAGCGTCATAATTCCCCGTATTCCTCCTCCATCGAGGCAAAGGATAACCCGATTTCCTTCCGGAATATTCAGTCGTTCAAATGCTTGTTGACGTTCTGTACTCATGGTATGAAGTTTATATGAAACTAATCATTTTCCGGATATCGTGTTTATATTTATCCATGCATTCTTTTAATAGCAAACTATGAATTCGCAACGCTTCAAATTAATTAAGGACATGCTGGAAAATAATCCGGGTGATTCCTTTTTAAAATATGCCGCTGCACTGGAATATAAAAAGTCGGGCGACATTGAAAAAGCGATTCAACTTCTGGAAGAATTAAGAATTGAGCATCCCCATTACCTGGCTTGTTATTATCAGCTTGGTAAATTGCATGAGCAACATTTATCTCCACAGCGTGCACAATCCGTTTATGCAGAAGGCTTGGAAATTGCGAAAGCGGCCGGCGATCAAAAAGCGTTGAGTGAATTAAGGGAAGCGCTGCAACAGATTTCGGAGGACTGATTTCAAACAATCATTCAAGTGCAACACATAATGGTTCAGCCCACCGGGTGATAGGCCAATTATGTATTGTTGTTGTATGAAAAAAATCTGGTTGAAACGCATTATTGGGGCTTGCCTTGGATTTGCTTTGATTTTGCTGATTTTACTTTTTTATGCCAATCAGCGAATCATCTCCTCTTCGCAGGGAAAAATATACGCTGATGTGCATGAAATTCCTGCCAATGATTTCGGACTGGTCCTCGGAACCTCGAAATATCTTGGTCGCTATTTGAATCCCTATTTTAAACGAAGAATTGAAGCTGCTGCGGAGTTGTATCATGAAGGCAAAGTAAAGCACCTTGTGGTAAGTGGCGATAACTCTTCTGATGTTTATAATGAGCCGGAGGATATGAAACGCATGTTGATGGAAAAAGGAGTTCCTTCGGATGCCATCACCTGTGATTATGCCGGATTGAGAACCTTCGACTCGATGATTCGCATGAAGGAAATTTTCGGTTGTTCGAAATTCACCATTATTTCGCAACAATTCCACAATGAACGAGCATTGTATATTGCGGAATGTAATGCTTTGGATTGCATTGCGTTTAACGCCAAAGAAGTTTATCGTGGTCCCAAATCGCTCCTGCGCGAATATTTTGCACGGTTAAATGCTGTGTTAGATAATTGGTTCGGGACTCAACCCAAATACCTCGGAAAAAAGGAATTTATCGTGCTAAGGCATCAAAGATAAAATTCCCCGGTTATGCGCGAATACCATTCGGAACGCTGATTGGCTTCGGTGTAAATAAATTCATGTTGAATAAGTACTTCCGTTTTTTCTTTTTTGAAAGCAGCAACCAATCTCACAGGACTTGTATCGGAAAAAGAAGAAATACGAATGAATTGATCGGCGTACAATTGATTTTTTGTTGCAAGATCCTGCAAATGATTTTCACTTTCTGCCGGAACAATAACATAAAATTTTCCCGTGTTGCTAAGCAAAGTAAAAGCTGAAGCAAACAAATGTTCGAAAGGAAGAAACTGGTTATGCCGGGCTGCATCGCGTTGACGATTGCCGGATGAAAGTGCGTTTTTATAATATGGCGGATTGCAAACAATAAGATCAAATTGCTGCGCAGGGTGGTAGTCTTGCAAACTCACTTCTTGCAATTTAATTCTGTTTTGAAAAAGTGTCTGATTAAAATTCAATACCGCATCCGTACACGCATCTGTATCCGGTTCAATTGCATTTATCTGTGCATGCAGAAATCGTTGTGCAAGCATCATAGCGATTAATCCTGTTCCCGTTCCTATATCAAGAATAGAAGTCGGTTGATTTGCATCTGCCAAAGCACCCAATAATACGCCATCGGTTCCCACCTTCATGGCAGCATTGGATTGTGAAATAGAAAATTGTTTGAATTGAAAGGGACGATGATATTTATTTTCGGCCATTCGCTTTAAATATCTTTATCGCCGGAATTGATGTTCGGATCGAGGTACATCTCTACCAATCCTTCGGGTACATCCACAAAAACCTTTTTCTGCTGGCGGTCCACCAATGTGATGATCTGATCTGTAACCGGAATCAGAATTTCCTTTTTATCGCGCAGTACCTGCAATAATACTTGTGCAGCACCATCGAATACATCCTTAATTTCTCCGATTGTCCCCAGCGTTTTATCCTCTACCTCAAAGCCGATCACTTCGTGAAAATAAAATTTATTGCCGCTGAGTGGTGGTAAAAATGCGAGTGGCAACCAGAGTGATTTACCCACCATTTTTTTTGCTTCAGCTTCTCCTTCTACTCCTTCAAATTTCGCTACCACCTTTCCATTGTTTCCGGGAGAGTAGCGGTCGAACTGATACATTTTCAATTCGCCATTGATCTCCACATAAATTTCATCGAGATCATTATAATAAGAAGGGGAATCCACATCCAGAAAGATGTTGAATTCCCCTTTGAATCCGTGTAATTTGGCGATGTAGCCTACATTAAAACAGTCCTCTTTTTTCACAGGACCGCTTTTAATTAAGCTTCAGTATTTTCTGCTGATTCTTCTGCTGCCGGAGCTTCAGGAGCCTCAGGAGCCGCAACTGCTGCAGCTGCACGAGCTTGTTCTTTAGCAGCACGAACTTTGCTTTCTGCTTCTAAGCGCGCTTTAACGTCTGCTTTTTTCGCTGACTCAAGGTTATTGCGTTTAGATTGAATTTTACCTTCTTTTTCGCTCAGCCATTTTTCAAATTTAGCATCCGCTTGTGCTTGTGTTAAAGCTCCTTTTTTAACCCCTTTGTTCAAGTGACTTTTGTAAAGGATTCCTTTGTAAGAAAGGATAGCGCGGCAAGTTTCTGAAGGCTCTGCACCTTTTTCTACCCATGCTAATGCTGCATCAAAGTTAAGATCGATGGTAGCAGGATTTGAAGTTGGATTGTAAACACCGATTTTCTCGATGAAACGACCATCACGTGGTGAACGTGAATCTGCTACTACAATGTGGAAAAATGGTTTTCCTTTTTTACCGTGACGGGCAAGTCTGATCTTAGTTGCCATAGTTAATTGTTTTAAAAGGGTCCTAAACCCGGTTAATTAATAAGTGAATTGGGCTGCAAAAATAGATAAAAACAAGACACAAACAAGATTATCGCTTTAAAAAAGTGATCTGCGTTAAATATTATTTAAAATTTCATCGGTGTACCTATAAATGCACTAGGTTTACGCAAATGTTACGACTGTTTACAGTTTCCCTCTGGTTTGCCATTGCAGTGCTGAGCGGCTTTTCGGGCCAAAAGCAGGCAAGCGGAAAATCTGATTCCGGATTTACGCTGGACCAGTTCACCATTGTCCCAGGCGGACAATTCACCCGTGAGAATGCGTTTGAGCAATTTTCTGAAGAAATTCAGGCCTTAAGTCCCGGTTGCAGTTTTATTTCTGCGATCGATTTTGCCCCCATAAATCCCTCCTTTAAATTCCTCATCCCGGAACACGATTCGTTTGAGGAAGTCCCCCCGACCGGGCCACCCTTATTCCTTAAAAACAGAACGCTATTGATTTGATGTGCAATTGGTTATAAATAACTAATTGAATTATTCACATCAAATTTTAGTCATGAAAAAATTGATCATGTCGGCACTTTTTCTGTTGCCGGCAATAGCCGTGTTTGCAGGAAGCGGCCATGAAGTTCCTGCTTTATTCGGTATCCGTATTGAGTTTATCATTTTTGCCTTAACACTGGTTGGTGTTGCTCTGTTTCACCATTACACCATGCAAGTGGCGCTGGGCGGATTAACCGTGTTGCTCATTGCAAAATTTGCCTTCGACCCGGAGTTTAGTCTGGGCGGATTAATGCTGGGGAACGAACATCACGAAGGTGAATGGAAAACCTTGTTAAACCTGGTGGGATTACTCCTTGGATTTGGAATTCTGGCCCGGCATTTTGAGGACTCCGGATTACCCCAGATTCTACCGAATATTCTACCCGACGATTGGAAAGGCGGTTTTGTATTACTCGCCATCATTATGTTGATTTCATCGTTCCTCGACAACATTGCTGCAGCCATGATTGGCGGAACCGTTGCTCTGGTTGTTTTTAGAGGCAAAGTTCATATCGGATATATTGCCGCCATCATTGCAGCTTCCAATGCGGGAGGAGCTGGATCGGTTCTTGGCGATACCACCACTACGATTATGTGGATCGACGGGGTGAATCCATTTGATGTAATTCATGCTTATATCGCTTCGGTTGTTGCATTTTTAGTGTTCGGATTTATCGCTTCACGTCAACAACAAAAATTCCAACCCATTACCAAAGACGCTGATCCAAACGCAAAGATTATTCCGATGCGCCTGGTGATTGTGGTTCTCATTTTAGCCGGTGCCATTACTACCAATTATCTCATGGATTTTCCGGCAGTAGGTGTTTGGGTGGCCATTTTAATTGGCGCCTTGCTTGTGCCTACTCCATGGCATGAAATTAAGGATGCATTACCAGGAACAATTTTCCTTACCGCGTTAGTAACCTGCGCCAGTCTGATTCCGGTAGATGAACTTCCAGCTGCATCCTGGCAAACAGCCTTGTCGTTAGGATTTATTTCTTCCGTATTCGACAACATTCCCCTTACCAAGCTTTGTCTGGACCAAGGTGGTTACGACTGGGGCGTATTGGCCTATGCCGTTGGTTTTGGCGGATCCATGTTATGGTTCGGAAGTTCAGCAGGTGTTGCCATCACCTCGAAATTTCCGGAAGCAAGAAGCGTAGGCGCCTATTTACGTCACGGCTGGCATGTGATCCTTGGCTACCTGGCCGGATTTATGGCCCTGATCTTTATTATGGGCTGGCATCCCCATGCAACACATAAAAAGGCCGTTGAAACAGAAACACATCAAACCACTACTAACAACAAAACACATGGAAACTGAAAATGACACTCCCGAAAAAAAAGGGAATTATCTTCTCTTTTTATTGCTGATTTTTGGAATAATGACCATTCTTTCTCTGATATTCAGCAAACTAAATCCATAAATAAATAACACTTCCACTTTCTAAAGGAACCTTCGGGTTCCTTTTTTTTGTTTCGGGCCATTGGCAAAAGTGAAAAAAGACTATTTTCACCACCCGAAAACAAAACTCTTAAGAAGCCGATGGACATTTTCTCTATTTTGATGATTGTGGTATTCGTTGTAGGATACGCCGCAATTGCGCTGGAGCACCCGATTAAAGTTGACAAGGCAGCCTCTGCCCTGCTGACTGGTGTTCTGTGTTGGACATTTTACGTATTTGGAGGTTACCAGGATGCTCACCATGTTGAGTTAAGCCTTCTCCACCATGTGGCAGAAATTGCCAGTATCCTATTCTTCCTGATGGGGGCCATGACCATTGTAGAGTTAGTGGATGCTCACGAAGGATTTTCTGTAATTACGGATCGAATTTCAACTACCAACAAAACTTCTTTATTGTGGGTTGTTTCATTTATTACTTTTTTCCTTTCAGCAGCGTTGGATAACCTTACCACTGCTATTGTAATGATTTCTTTATTGAGAAAATTGATTAAAGATCAGGAAACACGCTGGTTATTTGGTGGCTTTGTAATTATTGCAGCCAATGCAGGTGGAGCCTGGAGTCCTATAGGTGACGTAACCACTACTATGTTATGGATTAAAGGTCAGTTACCTGACACGGGTGCGATGATCATCCACTTAATTGTACCTTCTTTGTTTACTATTATTCTTCCTTTATTATTCGTTTCGTTGTTTATGAAGGGCGGAAAAATTGAGCGTCCGATTCGAGTTGAAGAAGAAGGTCATTATACCAATCCTGTAACGAGTAAAGAAAAAAACCTTGTATTTGTATTGGGAATTGGAGGCTTGTTATTTGTTCCGATTTTTAAAACCGTTACTCACCTTCCACCATTTATGGGAATGATGTTATCTCTCGGAATTCTTTGGGTGGTAACTGAATTAATGCACGCTTCTAAAAACCGTGAAGAACGCAAATCACTTTCGGTAATTGGAGTACTTCAAAAAATCGATACTGCATCCGTTCTTTTCTTCTTAGGAATCTTATTAGCAGTAGGTGCATTGCAAGTGGTGGGTCACCTCGCAACAACAGCAAACTTCCTCGATACAGCATTAAACAAAAACATTTATTCCATCAATATTGCCATTGGTTTACTTTCTGCGATTGTTGACAACGTTCCACTTGTGGCAGCAGCACAAGGTATGTATGAAATTTTACCTAGCGGCGATTTTGCAGCCGGTGGTTCTTTCTGGGAATTCCTCGCTTATTGCGCCGGTACAGGCGGATCTTGTTTGATCATTGGTTCTGCTGCAGGTGTTGCGGTTATGGGACTTGAACACATCAGTTTTGGATGGTACCTTAAAAAGATTTCCCCACTTGCCTTTTTAGGTTATTTGGGTGGCGCAGGAGCTTATATTCTAATGCACGTTTTATAAACATTCTTACCCGTTGAAAAAAGGTCACTTAAACAGTGACCTTTTTTTTTATTCCTTCCTTAACTTTAAGGCATGATTTATTCTTTAAAAACTCCATTTGTTGTTGCATCACTCGGTGTATCAGTATGGATGATGGCGAGCATTGAAAATGGTTCTTCTCAACGTAATTCATTTCACGGTAAAAAACCTGTGTTAAATGCTCATCAGGTTCGCTCGCTCGGATTTCAATCGAACGCCTTGTTTTCTGCAGCAGGGATCTGTTATAATTGTCATGGTTATGATGCTAATCAATCTTCTTCTGTTGATGCTGCCGGAAATGATATTAATGTAATTGATGCCTGGGCCGGAACAATGATGGCCAATTCTGCCCGTGATCCATTTTGGCGCGCTAAGGTTAGTCACGAAGTGGATGTAAATCCTGCGCACCAATCTGCATTGGAAGGAACCTGCACCAAATGTCACGCACCATTGGGGAAATTTAATGCCATGCATTTGGGAACTCCTTATGGCATGACCGAACTGGCAGCTGATTCTGTTGGATTAGATGGTGTATCCTGCGGTGCTTGTCACCAACAAAAAGACACTTTAATGGGCAAGCGTTTTTCGGGAGAGTTGTATTATGACACTCTGAAAAATGTCTATGGTCCTTTCACCAATCCGATGGGTCCGATGGCAGGAAATATTGGTTATACACCCGTGTACAGTCCACACATCAATCACGCTGGTTTATGTGGTGGTTGCCATACGCTCATTACACAAGCGACGGATTTAAGCGGGAATTTAACAGGGACATCGTTTGTTGAGCAGGCTACCTATCATGAATGGCTGAACTCCAATTTCAACAACGAAACGTTCCCTACCACCGGAATAACCTGTCAGGGTTGTCACATTCCGCGCACCAATGATCAGGTGCGTTTGTCGACCGGTCCGCCTTTCGGTTTATACCGTTCTCCATTTGGAAAACATGAATTGGTAGGTGCCAATATTTTTATGTTGCGTTTACTTAAAAACAACCGGACGCTTTTGAATATTTATTCAACTGCTGTTCAACTGGATTCTTCCATCTTGCGTACACAACGCATGTTGCAGCAACAAACGTTGGATTTAAATTTAGCCTTAAGCAACCGGACAGCAGATACTGCATTTTATAGTTTGACGCTCCATAATAAAGCCGGACATAAATTCCCGAGTGGATATCCATCCCGCCGAGCTTATGTGGAATTTGTAGTGCGCGATGAAATGGGTGATACATTATTTAAATCCGGGATTCGAAGCAATAATGAACTTGTTGGACAAGATCCGGTTTTTGAACCTCACTATAATTTTATCCGCGACGAAAATGAAGTGCAGATTTATGAAATGGTGATGAGCGATATCAACGGCGATCCAACTTCCATATTAGAACGAGGTTATCAGGCATCGAAAGACAATCGCCTTGCTCCGGAAGGATTTACAGATGCACATATTGCTTACGACACGTGTAAAATTGTTGGCAATGCAACGCTTGATTCTGATTTTAACCGCAATGGTGCAACACAAGGTACGGGAAGTGATATTCTTCACTATAACATTCCATTGAATGGTTATTCCGGTTTATTGAATGTAAGTGCAAGGGTTTATTATGAGTCGGTTCCCGGCAGATTTGTACAGGAAATGTTTAGTCACTCCACTCCGGAAATTGATTTATTTGAAACACTTTTTAACAGTGCAGACCGGAGTCCGATTCTCGTTGCAGAAGCATTATTGCAAGAAGGATTTACAAATGTTGAGGAAAATAATTTACCTGATTTAATTATTTATCCGAATCCTTCTGCCGATGGATTATTCCGCTTTAGTTCAAGCACCATTTCCATTTCTACCATTGAGGTTTTTGATTTATCGGGACGAATGATTGCATCGTATCAACCGAATGGTCCGACCCAGCAATTTCAGATTTCTACCAGTCCGGGCATCTATCTTGTTCGTATTTGCACGCCATCCGGAAATTGTATCCGCAAAGTGGAAGTGCGATGATGACCAAGGAAGAATCCGCCATCATTGATAAAATCACACTGGTGATGGAGGAAAAATTTCGTGGCGAAGGAAGTGGTCACGATTGGCATCATATTTACCGCGTATTGACTATGGCCCGCAGAATTTGCGAGGAGGAAAAGGCCAATGAATTTATCGTTTCA
Source organism: Flavobacteriales bacterium (assembly GCA_019694795.1). NCBI lineage: Bacteria > Pseudomonadati > Bacteroidota > Flavobacteriia > Flavobacteriales > Flavobacteriales bacterium. The sequence continues at coordinate 37,165 of JAIBBF010000015.1, forward strand.
CTTGGTGCTTTGTTGCACGATATTGCAGATCATAAATTTCATCCTGATGATTTAGGCAAGGGTGAACGCGATGCTGATGCGTTGATGATTCAATTTTCTATTGAGGATTCCATTCGTGAAGCGGTGAAAGCTATCATTCGTGAAATCAGCTATAAAGGTGCAGGAGTACCCACACCGATGTCGAGCTTAGAAGGACAAATTGTGCAGGATGCGGATCGGTTGGATGCGATTGGTGCCATTGGAATTGCGCGGGCCTTTGCCTATGGCGGGAGCAAGCATCGTCCGCTTTGGGAACCAGACCGGGAACCTGAAATGCATCAGGATTTTGATTCGTACCGAAAATCGGAGGGGAATACAATAAATCACTTTTACGAGAAGTTATTGTTTCTCAGGGATAGAATGAATACCTCCACCGGAAAAAGATTAGCTGATGAACGTCATACTTTCATGGAAAGCTGGATGGCACGATTTTTCGATGAGTGGGAAGGCCGTTGTTGACACGGATTTTGACTATTTTTGAATAATGCATTTAGACATGAAACCATCTTTCCGATTTATAGCTCTCCTTTTCCTTTTTGTTTTTTTCAATCTGGAAATGAAAGCACAAAAGGACACTTCAAAATTTTCGATTAATAGTCCGCTCGTTCAATTTTCAGGAATCATTGTTTCTGCCGATTCATTGCGTCCCGTGCCCTTCGTAAATATTTACGACAAACATACCGGTAGAGGAACCATTTCGGATTATTATGGATTTTTCTCTTTTGTAGCGATGAAAGGTGACACCATTGTTTTTTCCTGTGTTGGTTTTAAAAAATCGAAATTTGTTATTCCGGATTCCTTAACGGAGGATCGTTATTCGCTGATTCAAATGATGCAGAATGATACCATTCTCCTTACATCTGTAGATATTTTTCCCTGGCCTTCGAAAGAACAATTTGCACAGGCCTTTGTGAACCTGGAACTTCCCGACGATTATATGGCCCGCGCCAATAAAAACATGGAAGATGCCCGTGTTCGGGAAGCCGCACTTGAAATGGGGAATGACGCACAAATGGCCTATTACCAGACCCTGCAAAAAGAGCGTTATCGCTTGTATTATGCGGGACAAGTTCCTCCGAATAATCTCCTGAATCCGATTGCCTGGTACAAGTTTGTGCAAGCATGGAAAAACGGCGATTTTAAACAGAAATAAATCTCATTATTGGTCCGGATTTCTCCTTTTCAATTGAGAAATGGTATTTCACCGTGTTTTAAAGACCGATTTTCCCGTTTTCCTCCAATGAAGCTGCAGTTATTACACAATATGTGGTTTATTCTGCGTTTTTTATGTGTTTTCACTACTTTTGGCCTCCATGTTCAGAATTGTCCTGATTAGTTTGTTGCTCTGCTGCAGCTCCGTTTCGAGCTGGGGACAAACGGCTACCCTAAAGGGAACGATTCGCGATGAATTGGGAACGATTCTTAAAGATGTAAATATTTACATCACGCCTCTTGCCAAGGGGACAGTTACCAATGAAAACGGCGAATATGAAATTGAACTTCCTGCCAATGAGAATCTGGTGGTTCATTTTTCCTATTCGGGCTATGAGCGAAAAACGGTCAACCTCAAACTAAAACCCGGAGAGGTAAAACGCATCGATGTAAAATTGATGTTTATTACGCTGATCGATGTGAACGTGGTTGGCGATCGTGTTCGTGAACCGATTGAAAAACTTCCGCATATTGATTATAAAGCAATGGCTTCCATTAACGGAAATGTGGAGGACATGATTAAATCTGCCGGTCTGGGCGTTTCTTCTAACAATGAAATGAGTGCTCAATATTCAGTACGCGGCGGAAATTTTGATGAGAATCTTATTTACGTTAACGACATTGAAATTTATCGTCCCTTTCTCGCACGGAGTGGTCAACAAGAAGGATTATCCTTTATCAATTCGGATTTAGTAGAAGATATTTATTTTTCCAGCGGTGGATTTGAAGCGAAGTATGGCGACAAACTTTCTTCGGTTCTGGATATTAAATACAAAGATCCGATTGAAAAAAAAGGAAGTGCATCTGCTTCTCTGATGGGAGGTACGGTTCACTTTGAAGGAAAACAAAATAAGTTTACTTATCTCACCGGTATACGTTATCGTTCCAATTCCTACATTTTAAATTCCTTACCCACCAAGGGTGATTACAAACCGGTATTTGCCGATGGACAAATGCTGTTGGGTTATACCATTCTTGAGAACTGGAAAGTTTCATTTTTAGGTCACTACTCCAACAACCTTTATCGATTTGTTCCCCAAACCCGCGAAACAGATTTCGGAACGGTAAACGAAGCTTTACGCTTAACGATTTATTTCGACGGACAGGAGATCACGCAATTTGAGACCATGACCGGTGCATTTACCAGTGAGCACACGGTGAATGATAAAACGAAATTGAAATTTATTGTTTCCGGTTTCAGAAGCAATGAATCGGAATCGTACGATGTGCAGGGTCAATATCGTTTATCGGAATTAGAGCGTGATTTGGGATCTGAAAATTTTGGTGATGAGAAATTTCTGAGAGGCGTTGGAACTTTTTTAGATCATGCCCGCAACCGGTTGAATGTTTCTGTTTTTAATTTTTATCATTTAGGCAACAGCAAAATTAATAAGCATGAAATCAATTGGGGAATTCGTGCTCAAACCGAAAAAATTAATGATGTTCTTTCCGAATGGGAAATGATTGATTCGTCCGGTTTTTCCATTCCACAAACACCTTCGGATCAAATCATTTTAAATTCTGTTTTAAAAGCAAAAATCAATCTTGGTTCCAATCGTTTGATGGGCCATTTTCAGGATAGCTGGTCGAAATTTATCACCGACACTATCCGCATTAACGATACTGTTTTTACCAGTACCAGTATTTGGGATTTTAATGTTGGTGTTCGCGGAAATTATTGGGACTTCAGCAATCAGGTGGTCGTTTCTCCCCGCGGTTCCATTAGTTATACGCCCAGCTGGTTTAAAGTAAAAAACGGAAAAATACAGCGTATTAACACCGTATTCCGTTTTAAATCGGGCGTGTATTATCAGCCACCGTTTTACCGTGAACTACGCGATTTAAGTGGTAATATCCACTATGATATTCGTGCACAACGTTCCATTCATTTTGTTTTGGGTGGCGATTTATTTTTCGAATTGTGGGACAGAACTTTCAAGTTTACCACCGAGATGTATTATAAAAAACTCGATTATCTCATTCCTTATGAAGTGGACAATGTGCGCATTCGTTACCTGGCCACCAATAGTGCAAAAGGTTATGCAGCGGGTTGGGATTTTAAAGTAAATGGTCAGTTTATTAAAGGCGTTGAATCCTGGGCAACATTGAGCTTTCTGCGCACTTACGAAGATTTAAAAGACGATTATTTTTACACCTATTTTAACAGTGATGGCGATACCATTATTCAGGGATATACCTACAACAATATTGCAGTAGACTCCGTGAGAACTAATCCGGGATACATTCCTCGTCCGACCGACCAGTTGGTAACCTTCTCTATTTTCTTCCAGGATGAAATGCCTAAATGGCCTTCGTTCAAAGTTCACCTCAATGTTCTTTTCGGTTCTCCACTACCCTATGGTCCGCCCGGTCCGGAACGCTACAACGACATTTTGCGAACACCACCTTACCGTCGTGTTGATATTGGATTTTCCAAACAATTCCTCACGCATCGTGATCGTTTAAAACCGAATTCGTTTTTACACAAAATCGACGATATGTATTTATCGCTCGAGATTTTTAATCTTTTAGGAATCAACAATACGATTTCCTATCAATGGGTAGAAGATGTGAATGGTCGCCAGTATGCCGTTCCGAATTACCTCACATCACGACGTGTAAATCTGAAATTAGTGGTTCGCTTTTAGCAGATCCCTTTTCAAGGCAAACATAGCAGCCACAGCCACCCCTGCCGTTTCCGTCCGCAAGCGCGATTCTCCCAATGAAACGGGTTTAAAGTGATGTTGAAATGCCTGCTCAATTTCGCGTGCCGAAAAATCTCCTTCCGGACCTATCATCACCAAGGTGTTTTGCTGAACATTTAATCCATCGTACAGATGATTTTTTTCTCCCTCTGCACAATGTGCAATCCATCGCTCTTGTTCCGGAATTTCAGCCATCAATAGTTTAAACGAAACAGCTTCGCACAGCAAGGGTAAATGCGTATGATTGGATTGTTTCATGGCCGCCAGAAGAATTTTATTGAGTCGGTCAGTTCTAACCTCTTTTCGCTCGGAACGGTCGCAAATCAGCGGGGTTATTTTTCCTATTCCCAGTTCAACCGATTTTTCTAAAAACCATTCGAAACGATCGATGTTTTTGGTTGGAGCAATGGCAATATGAAGTTTGTTTTTTTCATCTTTTCCTTTACTCACGTTTTCAATCTGTGCCGCAATTTCTTTTTTTCCGATATGCGCAATACGACATTGAAAAATTTCTCCTTCACCATTGGTGACAAAAACCTCATCGCCTTCTTTTAACCGCATCACTCTGGTGGCATGGGCTGATTCTTCTTCGTCGAGAAGAACCATATTATCATTTCTGCGATTGGAAAAATAGAGTTGCATTCCCAAATTTAATTATTTGGGCGATATAAGAAGTCGACCCACCGGAGGGACCCCTTGTTGCGCAAATTAAACCCCATCCGGCAGGTGACTTTCCTACTGGATGCAGTTTTTTTATTTTTCCATAAATCAACTGTAAACATAAATGAGGGCCATTACGATATAGCGGACAATTTTACCTGTAAAACTTAAAATAGCAACCCACCAGACATTTACTCGAAACACGCCAAGTGCCAGCGTTAATGGATCTCCCAGCACGGGCAACCAGGAAATCAGAGCGGTCCACACTCCATATCGATTCACCCAATTCCTGAATTTTTCCAGTTTAGCGGGATTGAGTTTAAACCATTTTTCTAAATGATGAAAATCGAGCAGCACGCCTAATCCATAATTGGTCATACCCCCCAGCCAATTGCCTAAACCGGCCACCAATACCACCATCCAGGGATCGAATCCCCCAAGAAACATAGCAATAACAAATGCTTCTGATGCAAAGGGAATAATGGTTGCCGAAAGAAAACAACCTGCAAATAAACCGATATAGCTTAATTCGTCACCCACGGGGTGAAAATAAGGAATAGTGTTGAACTATGTTTTTATTCACGAAAAAGATGATTTTTAGCAGTTATCGTTCTCACTTGTGTAAAAGGTGGTAATTTTAGACGATGAAATATATTTTCATTGGATTGGTTCGTTTTTATCAAATGGCAATTTCGCCTTTGACGGGTCCAACCTGCCGGCACACGCCCACTTGTTCGGGTTACACCATTGAAGCAATTCGCGAATGGGGTGCTTTTCGCGGTGTTTGGCTTGGGATGAAACGACTATCTAAATGTCACCCTTGGGGAACACATGGTCATGATCCGGTTCCTCAGCGTAAAAAAGGTCAATGGAAATTTTAATAAACAAGGTAAAACGATGTTAATACGCCCAAGAAGAAATCGTAAGAGTGAAGTGGTTCGCTCTATGGTACGTGAAACCAGACTTGAATTGGATAATTTAATTTATCCGTTGTTTTTAGTGGATGGTAAAAACAAAAAATCTGAGATAAAATCCTTGCCCGGCAATTTCAGGTTATCCGGAGATTTAATTCTGAAGGAGATTGAAACATGCATGAACCTTGGTTTAAATTCTTTTATTCTTTTTCCTGCAGTTGAGGATAGTTTAAAAGATAAAACGGCGACTTACAGTTACAGCAAAAAGAATTTTTATCTGAAGACCATTGCAGAAATAAAAAAACGCTTTCCGGAATGCGTATTGATTTCAGATGTGGCCATGGATCCCTATTCGAGTGATGGTCATGATGGTCTTGTAAAAAACGATCGCATTGTAAATGACGAAACGCTTCCGATTCTGGCAAAGATGGCAATAGCACAAGCAGAAGCCGGCATTGATATGGTTGGTCCGAGCGACATGATGGATGGTCGCGTAGGATACATTCGTGAAAGTCTGGACGACGAAGGTTTTTCTGAAGTCTCCATTATGAGCTACACCGCAAAATACGCCTCAGCCTTTTATGGTCCCTTCCGCGATGCCCTGGATTCAGCTCCCAAAAAAGGAGATAAAAAGACCTACCAAATGGATCCTTCCAATAAACGTGAGGCTTTAAAAGAAGCGATGCTTGATGAAAGCGAAGGCGCTGATTTTTTAATGGTAAAACCTGCGTTGAATTATCTGGACATTATTCATCTTCTTCATGAACAAAGCACATTACCCATTGCTGCCTATCATGTAAGTGGTGAATGTGCCATGCTAACTGCCGCATGTAAAAATGGATGGCTCGATTATAAAAAAGCAATGCCCGAAACCCTACTGAGTATTCGTCGCGCCGGTGCCGATGCCATTCTCACTTATTTTGCGAAAGATTACGCTTTACTTATCAACGGAAAACTGAAATAAGATGCGTCCCGATACCGATGAATATCCCGGATACTACGAACCGTTTATTGGTCTTGTAAAAACCAGCGAGATTGTTGCCGAGCTGCGGGAATCGGGCGATCAGATTGTTGAATTTTTAAGTTCGATTTCCGAAGAGCAAGGCAATTACAACTACGCGCCAGATAAGTGGAGCATTAAAGCAGTAATCCTGCACATGATTGACACGGAACGTATTTACACTTACCGTGCATTGCGCTTTGCGAGAAATGATTCCGAAGAATTGCCAGGTTTTGATGAAAATCAATTTGCCAATAATTCCTTCGCGGAAAAACGCAGTATGGAAACTATCATTGCCGAATTTAAAGCCGTTCGAAATTCTACCATTGCACTTTTTGAAAATCTGGATTCTTCTACACTTACTAAAAAAGGTAAGGCTAACGGACATTTAATTTCTGTCCGGGCCATTGCTCATATACTTGCCGGACATGCCTTGCATCATTGCAACATCATCCGGGAACGATATCTCTGATACCATGAAACAACAACTTGCCCTTATCACCATTCTGGTGACGTTTTTTTCTTTTACGCTTCAAGCTCAGGTGGATTTGATTACCCAATCGCGGATGAATGGGGCCATTACTAAAATTGAATATTCGCCGCAGGGAAATTATATTGCATCGGTGAATGAGGGCGACAATGCCATTCGGGTTTGGGATGTTAGAAGCGGAAAAATTATCGGTTCTTTATTTGGACATGAAAGTAAAATCCGTGCCCTTGCCTTTGTCCCCTCAGGCGACCGCATTATTAGCGCCGATAAATCCGGAACCATTATATCGTGGGATTTGAATACCTGGATTCCTTCAGACAGCAGCTCTGCCGGTGAAGAAATTAATTGTTTAAGGGTGATCAATCAACAACAATTTGTAATTGGAACTGCTAAGGGAAATCTGGTTTATAAAAACATCAGTGATTTAAAAACAACACAATCGATTGCCTGTGGTAAAAGCGAAATCAGCGATTTAACCATTCATCCGAACAATACGCAACTAGCAATTATTGTTAAGGGAAAAGAAATACAGGTTTATGATGCCGGCGGAAAAAAACTGCAAGTTATCCCATGTAAAGATCCCATCCATTCTCTCCTGTACGGAAGTGATGCGCAACTGATAACAGCCGGAGCCGAAGGAAAATTGGCTTTATGGGATATTAAATCCAAAAAGAAAACAGCAGAAATCAGCGCACATGGCGGACAAATAAACACCATGGCGATACGGAAAGACTTTAGCTATTTAGCCACTGCAGGAAGCGATAAATCGTTAAAAATCTGGAAAGCGGGCGATTTATCTGTAGAAAAAATAATAGAAGAATCTGCCGGAACACCTATTGGAGCATTGAGTTTTAGTCCCGACGGCACCTCACTGGCCACATCGGGTTTTAAGAAAAACATGATTACCGGTATTGCTAAAAGTGAAAACACCATTCGCATTTTTAATCTCAATACAGGTAAAGTTTACAAAGAATTAAAGGGTAGTGTTAAACCTGTAATTACGTTTAGCTTTTTTCCGAACGACAATAAAATTGCCATATTACATGAAGACCAGGAATTAAGTTTCTGGGATTTTGATCTGGGCGAAAAAACCGGATCCTTCACTCTACCCGATGCAAAACGCGAATATTATCCTTCGGCCGATAAAGTGAAAGATAATGCAGTGGGAACCATTAATTCCGGTGTAAATACTGCACAGGATATAATGAATGGAAACTTCCAGCTGAATAAGAAAAAAACGGCAAAAACGGTGGGACTGGCCACCCAAAAAAATCTCGATAAAATCATCGATTTTGATCCTGTGATTTTATTTTCCTCGAAAGGTAATTTTATGGTTACCCAATTGCCCAAAGATGAAATTCGCGTTTATCAGATCATTGATGGAAAACCTGTTTATCGTTTTTATCTGAAACATCGCTTACAAAAAGTCAACGCCATTGCCATTTCTCCGGATGAAAATTTTGTAGTGTGTGGTGGAATTGGTGATGAATATGTAACCGTGTGCGATTTAAAAACGGGAGAATTCAGCGGCTCATTTTATTACAACATCCCCAATCAAACAGCTGCTATTTCAGAAATCCTTGACGTGAGTTTTAGTCCCGACGGAAAACTTTTTGCTGCTGTTTTTAACACCGGAAAACTTTTTGTTTCGGACTTCGGTAAGCGTTCGGTGATTTTCGAAAATCTTCTTCCCGTTAACCTATCTGCCTTACAAGGCGGATTTGTGAATTTCAGCAGAGATGCCAAATACATTTTATATAATTCGGTAGATGGTTTTCGCAAACTTTCCATTGCCGGATTTACCGATGAGATTGCAGCCAGCATTCATTTAAAAGGCCGGATTCTCCCCATGTACGATCCGCAGGATTTTGCCGTGAGCAAGACCAAAGATGGTATTTCCGTGTTCAATATTCTCAACGGAAACACAGTGGATATTCCCTGCCCTACCCGCGAAATCACCAATGTAGGTATCAGCTCCGGCGGTAGAATCGCCATCAGTTTTAAATCGGGAGAGATCCGGATTTTTAATGTGGAGAATGGGAAAAATATTGCCACGATGGTGACCGAGGGCGATAATGCCATTATTAAAACTTCCGACAACTTTTACAAGGTGAACAAGGAAGGTTATTCGCTGGTGACCTTCCGTGTGGGAAAAAATGCCTATCCCTTTGAGCAATTCGATTTATTTTTTAACCGTCCCTCCCGCGTTTTGGAAGCGTTGGGTTCATCCAATAAAAACCTGGTGAAACTTTATGAATCGGCCTATGAAAAAAGGCTGCAAAAAAACGGTCAGCAAAGCCAGATTTTGTCCATTTCCAACTTACCGGGCATCGAAATCACGAACCGTGCGGAGATCGGATTAAGCACAAAGGAAAAAAGCATCCGTATCGCCGTAAAAGCCCAGGCCAGTCATTCGAAAATTACGGGACTTCAATTCCGTGTTAACAATGTTCCGGTTTTTGGCATTCAGGGTATTCGTTTTGCTGCCCGAAATTCGATAGATACAACAGTTGTCATACCCCTTTTAAGCGGAACCAATGAAATCCGTGTTGCCAGTTATGCTGCCGACGGGACAGAAAGCTTAAATGAGGCTTTTCAAATAGAAGCGGATTATAAAGCCAGCAGCAATTTGTATTTGGTTACCATTGGGACATCGGCTTACAAGGACAAAAAATTCTCTTTAAAATATGCCGCCAAAGATGCCAAAGATATGGCCGCCGCATTTGGAGCTTCAGGCGGATTTAGCAGTGTAAAAACCAAGTCGCTCACCGATGCTGAAGTAACGAAGAAAAACATTCTTGCATTAAAAGATTTTCTCCTGCAGGCGGATGTCAACGACGTGGTGATGATCTTTGTTGCGGGTCACGGTGTGCTCGACAAAAACTTCAATTATTTCTACGCTCCTTTTACGATGGATTTTAATAATCCCGCCAAAGAAGGCATCTCTTATGATTTACTGGAAAGCCTGCTCAACGGTTTAAAAGCCATCCGTAAAATTCTGATTATGGATACCTGTCACAGTGGTGAATTGGAAAAAGAAGATGTTCAAGGTTCAACCTCCAACAATGCAAACGTGGAAAGCGGCGATGTTGAGTTCCGTGCCGTGGGTGAGGGTGCTGAATACAAGGACGCTCAAATGGCAGGTGCCAGTAAAATGGTGAAGGAATTATTTGCCGATTTACGCAAAGGAACGGGTGCAATTGCTATTTCAAGTGCCGGTGGAACTGAATATGCCATGGAATCGGAAACCTGGAAAAACGGATTGTTTACCTATTGCCTTTTGGAAGGATTAAAATCGAAAAAGGCCGACCTCAACAGCGATGGAACCATCACCTTACAGGAGGTGCAAAAATACGTTGTAGAACAGGTCAGCAACATCAGTTCCGGAAAGCAGGTTCCCACCACCCGTGTGGATAATTTTATGCTGGATTTTCCATTGTGGAAATAGCTGCTCTAGATTGCTGAAGTAAATCCCGAAAATTGCGCTTTTCAGTCAACTTTCAACAAATACAAGTCTTTTTTCAACACATACTCATTTCCCGTTAGTATGTGTATGCTTTCTTAGTACTTTCGGCCACTGAATATTTAGGAAAATGGCCGATAAAAAGATTAAAAGTGCTCTGATTTCCGTTTTTTACAAGGACGGACTCGATGATATTGTAAAGGAACTTCACAAAAATGGTGTTATCATCTACTCTACCGGTGGTACGCAGGATTTTATTGAAAAATTGGGTATTCCCGTTGTTGCGGTAGAGGATTTAACTTCCTATCCTTCCATTTTGGGCGGACGTGTAAAAACCCTTCACCCGAAAGTTTTTGGAGGGATTTTGGGTCGACGTGAAAACGACGGTGACCTTGCACAGCTGGAGCAATATGAAATTCCTGAGATCGACCTGGTGATTGTGGATTTATATCCCTTCGAAGAAACCGTTGCATCGGGTGCCGGGGAATTGGACATCATTGAGAAAATCGATATAGGCGGAATTTCCCTGATTCGTGCCGCAGCCAAAAATTTTAAGGATGTGGTGATTGTTTCGTCCAGAGATTTATATCCCGATTTTTTACAATTACTTCAGTCGAAAAACGGCAGTACTTCATTGGAAGACCGCAGAAAATACATGGCTTACGCCTTTCATATTTCATCGCATTACGACACGGCTATTTTCAACCATTTCAATACCGGTTTCGATTTTCTGAAGATTAGTGTTGACCAATCGCAAGTTTTGCGCTATGGTGAAAACCCGCATCAAAAAGGCAGTTTTTATGGTCAACTTAATGCTCTTTTTGATCAGCTCAACGGCAAGGAATTATCCTACAACAATCTGTTGGATGTAGATGCAGCTGTGAATCTGATGGACGATCTGGATAATGGACAACCTGCATTCGCTATTTTAAAACACAATAATGCCTGTGGAGCAGCCATCCGCTCTACCCTGTTCGATGCCTGGACTGCAGCCCTTGCGGGTGATCCGGTTTCTGCTTTTGGCGGAATATTGATTGCCAATCAGGAAATCGACATTGCTACAGCGAGTGAAATTGACAAGTTGTTTTTTGAAGTCCTGATTGCTCCTTCTTTTTCGGAAGATGCCATGCAGGTATTAAAAGGCAAAAAGAACCGCATTTTATTGCGCCGTAAAAAAACACAGATGCCAAAACAATTGGTTCGTACTGCTTTAAATGGCTTTCTGGTACAGGATAAGGACCAAATCCGCGATAAAAAAGAGGATTATAAACTGGCCACTACCAAAGCTCCAACATCTGCCGAATTGAATGATTTGGAGTTTGCGGGTGTATTGGTAAAACATACCAAATCCAACACCATTGTATTGGCAAAAAACAACACACTTCTTGCCAGCGGTACGGGTCAAACGAGTCGTGTTGACTCTCTCCGCCAGGCCATTGCAAAAGCACAGGCCTTTGGTTTTTCACTAGAGGGAGCTGTAATGGCAAGTGATGCTTTTTTCCCTTTCCCTGATTGCGTAGAAATTGCAAAAAATGCCGGTATCACCGCTGTGGTACAACCTGGTGGATCGATTAAGGATCAGGAATCGGTGGATTATTGCAACAAGAATGGAATGGCGATGGTAATGACCGGTGTTCGTCACTTTAAACACTAATGGTTTTTACCTTGACATTCGCTTATTAATTGATTATTTTTAGAGACTCAACAAACCGGAGGATACATGGGGCTTTTTGATTTTTTTACGCAAGAGATTGCGATTGACTTAGGAACGGCGAATACGCTGATTATACATAACGACAAAGTAGTAGTGGATGAACCCTCCATTGTTGCGGTTGATCGTTCCACCAATAAAATTATTGGCGTTGGACGTAAAGCGCAAATGATGCACGGTAAGACCCACGAAAACATCAAAACGATTCGTCCCCTGAAAGACGGTGTAATTGCCGACTTCCATGCTGCGGAGCACATGATTCGTGAGATGATAAAAATGATTCACCCGAAGAAGCGATTGTTTAATCCTTCTCTTCGAATGGTGATTTGTATTCCGAGTGGTATTACCGAAGTAGAAAAACGTGCAGTACGCGACAGTGCGGAACATGCCGGAGCTAAAGAAGTTTACCTCATTCACGAACCGATGGCTGCTGCTATTGGTATTGGAATTGACGTAGAAGAACCGATGGGTAATATGATTATCGACATCGGAGGTGGTACTTCTGAGATTGCGGTAATTGCATTGGGCGGAATTGTTTGTGATAAATCCATTCGTGTTGCCGGTGATGAATTCACTTCCGACATTGAAGAATACATGCGTCGCCAGCACAACATTCTGGTTGGTGAACGTACTGCAGAGCGTATTAAAATTGAAGTCGGCGCTGCATTACCCGAACTAGAGGATGGTCCCGAAGACTATGCCGTAAGCGGAAGAGACTTAATGACCGGTATTCCGAAAGAAATTACCGTATCCTACAGCGAGATTGCGCATGCGTTGGATAAATCCATTTCGAAAGTGGAAGAAGCGATTTTAAGCGCATTGGAAATGACGCCACCTGAATTATCGGCCGATATTTACAAAACCGGTATTTACCTTGCCGGTGGTGGTGCATTATTACGCGGTTTGGACAAACGTATTTCGATGAAGACGAAATTACCGGTTCACATTGCAGATGATCCACTCCGTGCCGTTGCGCGTGGTACAGGTATTGCGCTTAAAAACATCGACCGCTTCCAGTTTCTTATCCGCGATTAAACCTGTGCTGAATGAGGAACCTGAGGCTGTTCATCGTCAAGAATTACTTCTTTTTCCTCTTCCTGGTCTTTGAGATCATGAGCATATCCTTATTGGTATCGTATAACGATTATCAACGAAGCACATTCATGAATTCTTCATCGACCATGGTTGGTTACATGATGGAAAAAAAATCGGAGTTCACCGAGTATTTCCATTTAAAAGATGCCAATCTGCAATTGATGGAAGAGAATGCCAAACTTCGTTCGATGCTGAATGAATCGCAATACGAAAAAATAAAATCGAACGAATACGTTCTCGACTCCAACAAAATTCCCCAATACACCTATCGCGCTGCTAAAGTGATAAACTCTACGGTTCAACTTCAGGATAATTTCATGACCATCAACCGCGGAAGTAATGATGGCATTCGCAAGGATATGGGTGTAACCAACGGAACTTCCATTGTAGGATTTGTAAAAGATGTTTCGCCACACTACGCAACAATTATTTCGGTACTCAATAAAAATTTCGTTTTATCAGTTAAACTTCAAAAGACCAACGATCACGGTTTGATCAACTGGGAAGGAATCGATGATAAAACCGTAGTGCTGAAAGGCATAACCGTAGATGCTCCCGTTGAACCCGGCGATACCGTGGTTACCAAAGGAAGTTCCGCCCGTTTTCCGGAAGGTGTTTTGGTGGGAACCGTAAAAGAAGTGTATCAAAAACCCGGATCGATGCACCACACCATCATTGTGAATTTAGCGACCGATTTCAGTGCTGTTTTCCATGTGTATGTAATCGAAAATCATTTACGTGATGAACAAATGGAACTGGAAGCTTCCATTAAAAACGAGGTAATAAAACCATGATCGGAGAAATTATACTCAATATTATCCGCTTTGTTTTTCTGCTACTGCTTCAGGGACTGGTATTGAACAACATCAATCTTGGTCCTTATTTTCAACCGTATATTTATATTCTCTTCATCATTGCCCTTCCTTTTGAAACGCCTTTATGGTTGTTAATTCCACTCGGATTTGTTTACGGATTATTCATGGATTCATTTACAAATACATTGGGACTACACACCTCTGCCTGCGTTTTTCTTGCATGGGTTCGTCCGCGTATTCTCCGCCTCTATTCACCACGTGAAGGCTATGATTTTAACATGCAACCTCATTTACAATCCTTAGGTTTTACCTGGTTTGCTTATTATGCGGGGACCATGATTCTACTTCATCATACGGTCTTTTTCTTTCTTGAAGCATTTCGTTTCGACGGATTTTTTCACACGCTCTTGCGAATTGTTGCTAGTGGAGCGCTCAGTCTGCTGGTAATGACAATTGCTCAATTATTGAATTTTCGAGCCACTAACCGTTAAGTCATGAGGAATTACGAAAACCGGCAATTCGTTCTTCTGCTCATTTACATTACAGTGGCAGTTATTTTCATTATTCGTTTGCTGTTTATGCAAGTGTTAACGGATAAATGGTCGGACCGTGCTGCTGAAATTTCTGAGTACAAATTATACACCTACGCCCCGCGTGGAATTATTTACGATCGTGCCGGTGAGAAATTAGTAGAGAACAAAACCTTTTACGATTTAATGGTGACCCCCCGCAAAATGAAAGAGATGGACACGCTCGCATTTTGCAAATTGGTTGGCATCAGCAAAGAAGATTTCGATAAAAAAATTGAAGCCGCAAAAAATTATTCCTTCAACATCCCATCTGAATTTGAAAAACAAATTTCTTCGGATCAGTTTGAAGTCATCTCTGAAGAACTTTATAAATACCCCGGATTTTTCGCTCAGGACAGAACCATGCGTGGATACCGGAGAGAAATTGGTGCACACGTTTTCGGTTATATCAGCGAGGTGAGTCCGGAAGACATTGAGAAAAACCCCTATTATCGTCCGCGCGATTACATTGGAAAAAAAGGCCTTGAGCAATCCTACGAAGAAATTCTGCGTGGAGAACGTGGGGTTCGTTATTTGTTGAAGGACGCCATTGGTAAAGAAAGCGGCAGTTATGAAAACGGGAAATACGATACGATGTCGGTCCCCGGAAAAAACATTTACTGCACCATTGATGCAAAGCTGCAGGAATATGGCGAATTGCTGATGCAAAATAAAAAAGGAAGTATTGTTGCCATAGAACCAAAAACGGGTGAAATCATTGCCATGGTCTCTTCACCGACCTATGCACCTTCATTAATGACGGGTCGCGAAAAAGGAAAAAACTATTATGGACTACTCAATAACGATTCTTTAAAACCACTTTACAATCGCGCCATCCAGGCGATGTATCCTCCCGGCTCCATTTTTAAAATGGCTCAGGCATTGATTGGCTTGCAGGAAGGTGTGATCGATTTTAATACCGGATTTCCCTGCGATAAAAGTTTAGTGGGTTGTCACAATCACCCCGGTGCAAGTTCGTTGAGTAAAGCCGTGCAGTATTCCTGTAATCCGTATTTTTTCCGTGCTACACAACGCATTATTCAACAGGGAAAATCGCGCAGTATTTTTAAAGATGCCGAAATGGGATTGCGGCGTTGGACTGAATACATGTATGATCTAGGTTTCGGTGTTCAGCTTGAAGTGGATATTCCTTCATTGAAAAAAGGATTTATTCCCAATGTAGAATTTTACGATAAATACTACGGAAAAGGACGCTGGGCTTTCTCCACTATTTATTCCATTTCCATCGGTCAGGGAGAAGTTTTGGTGGTCCCCATGCAAATGGCCAATTTCACTGCCATTATTGCGAACAGAGGATTTTATATCACGCCACATTTTATCCGTGGTATTGGCAAACCGGGAGAGATTCCCGAAAAATATAAAACACCGCATAAAACCAAAATCAACACCGAATATTTTGAACCCCTGGTAGAAGCCATGCGTGCGGTGGTAGAAGAACCGGGAGGAACCGCATCCAGTGCCAAGCTTCCGAACATCACCGTGTGCGGAAAAACAGGAACAGCGCAGAATCCACATGGTGAAGACCACTCTGTATTTATTGCTTTTGCTCCAAAGGATGATCCGAAAATTGCGATTTCCGTTTATGTGGAGAATGCAGGATTCGGCGGACAATGGGCTGCTCCGATTGCGAGTTTAATGATTGAAAAATACCTCACCGGAACGGTGACGGATACCATCAAAGAAAAACGCATGATTGATGCCGTAATTCTGGATGTGAAAAAGGAGAAGGCCACCACCAATGCCAAGAGTAAAAAGAGAAAAGGACTATGAGGCAAGGTGAACGTCAGTTAAGGAAAATTGACCGGGGACTCCTGGCTT
Source organism: Flavobacteriales bacterium (assembly GCA_019694795.1). Classification (NCBI taxonomy): domain Bacteria; kingdom Pseudomonadati; phylum Bacteroidota; class Flavobacteriia; order Flavobacteriales; species Flavobacteriales bacterium. Next base: position 53,677 of record JAIBBF010000015.1, read on the forward strand.
TGTATCTGATTTTGGCGGTGCTAGGCATTATCAATATTTATTCATCGGCCTACAATCCGGAACATGCATTTATTCTGGATCAGAAAATGGAATATGGCAAACAAATTTTGTGGTTTGGCATTTCACTGGTGCTGGGTGGAATTATTTTTCTTCTCGAAGGAAGTTTTATCCGAAAATATTCCTTTGAATTTTACGGCGCCATGTGTGTTTTACTGGTTGCTGTTTTAATTGTTGGAGAAGAAAAAAACGGTGCTAAAGCCTGGTTTGGTATTGGTTCTTTTGGAATACAACCTTCGGAATTTGCCAAGATTGGTGTGGCGTTGGCGCTTTCTAAATATTTATCTACCGCTCAAATTCGTTTCGAAGATTTTAAAACGCGTTTGTACACGGCGATGTTTATCGGTTTCCCTGCCATGTTGATTTTATTGCAACCGGATGCCGGAACAGTTATTGTTTTCGTTTCGTTTATTCTGGTGCTTTACCGTGAGGGGATGTCGGGTAACCTTTTACTCTTTGGATTATTTGTTCTGGTATTGGGTGTATTGAGTTTAATGCTGAAAGAAAGCATTATTGAACTTCCGGTTATTCAACAAGAAGTTTCGGGTCAAACCGGTCTTATAATTATCCTATCCATCATATCTCTTTTGGTGTTTTTACTCATTCGCCAAATGATTATGAAACGAAATCGCCGTTCGGCCATCACGATTTTAATTTTAGCGTATGTGGCTTCCATTGTGATTGTGGTTGGAACCAATTATGCCTTTTACCATGTGTTACAAAAACACCAGCGTGAACGGATCGATATTACTCTGGGTCTCATTAACGATCCCGATGGTAAAGAATACAACATCAACCGTTCCATGGCGGCGATTGGTTCAGGTGGCGTTGGCGGAAAAGGTTATATGAAATCGACCCTTGCCAATAGCGGACAAAAACACGTACCGATGCAAAGTACCGACTTCATTTTTTGCACCCTGAGTGAGGAATGGGGATTTTTCGGTTCGGTTACCATTCTGTTCCTCTTCGTTTTTTTACTTATCCGTATCACCCTCATTGCGGAGCGACAGCGTTCTGCCTTTACCCGGATTTTTGCCTACTGTGTTTCCGGAATTATTTTTTTTCATATGCTCATCAACATCGGAATGGCCATCGGATTAGCGCCCGTAATTGGAATTCCACTTCCATTTTTCAGCTACGGCGGATCTTCCCTCATGGCATTTTCCATTCTAATTTTCCTCTTGCTTAAACTTGACAGTGAGCGTTTGGATGTGTTGCGTTAATTTTTTTTTCCATTTTAAACTATTTTACCGGTTCATTCGACTTAATAGCTAAACGCGTTTTATGGATTCATTAACCCAGATTGTTTTAGGCGCCGGGGTCGGCGAATTGGTACTTGGCAAAAAGGCCGGAAATAAGGCCATGCTCTGGGGTGCCATTGCAGGAACCGTTCCCGATCTGGATGTTTTTGGCGCCTTATTCACCGATCCGCTTCATGCTATGTTGAATCACCGCGGATTTATGCATTCCATTGTCTTTTGCGCGCTCTTTGCTCCTTTAATGGGTTGGTTTATTCACCGGGTGAGTAAAAACAAAAACATTAGCGCAAGAGAATGGTCCTGGCTGGCCTGGTGGTCGCTGGTAACTCATCCTCTACTGGATGCATTTACTACCTGGGGAACGCAATTGTTCTGGCCGTTCGAATACAGAGTAACCTGGAATGGCGTATTTGTAATTGATCCACTTTATACCTTGCCTTATATCGTCTTTTTAATTCTCGCTATGCGCAAAAAGAAGGATGATCCTAAGCGATTCCGTTACGCCAAACTTGGATTCTATCTTTCAACCGGATATTTGTTTTTCGGACTCGGAATGCGTCTTTACAGCACTTCGGTTTTCGAGTCATCACTCCGTGAACAAGGCATTGCATTTGATCGCAGCGATGTAAAACCAATGCCTTTTACCACTTTCTATTGGGAATGTACCGCCGAAGGGAAAGATGTATTTTATACCGGTGCCTGGAGTGTTTTCGGAAATGCTTCTGCCATTCAATACCGCTCAATTCCCAAACAGCATGAATTGGCGGATGTTATTGGATTAAGTCAACATCCCGATTATAAAGCACTGCAGCGAAATGCCCGTGGATTTTATGCATTGGAATTAAAAGGCGATACCCTCGAATTTCACGATTTGCGTTTTGGACAAACCGATGCCATAAGTTCTCACATTGAGAAGCGATCGAATTTTGTGTATCTGCTTCAACTGAAAGAAGGAAAAATCATCTTCCATCGCAAGGCTCCTGCCATTGCACAAGGATTTTCGTTTCTGGGAGAATATTTCGGAAAAGTATTCGGAAACTGATTATTTGAGTTTGTCCTTAAACACCTTTCTGAATTTGTCCATTTTCGGCGCAATTACATACCTGCAATAACCCTGATTGGGATTATTGATATAATAATTGCGATGGTATTCCTCGGCCGGATAAAATGTGGTGGCGGGACTTATCTCCGTAATAATGGGTTTATCCCATGCTCCACTTTCATTTAATTTTTTCTTATACAATTCGGCTTTTTGCTTTTGTTCTTCGCCATGGTAAAAAATAGCCGAACGGTATTGGGTTCCCACATCATTTCCCTGACGGTTCATGGTGGTAGGATCATGCGTTTGCCAAAAGACCTCCAGCAATTCGTCGAAACTAACCACCTTCGGATCGAACACTATGCGTGCTACTTCAGCGTGCCCCGTATTGCCACGACACACTTCTTCGTAGGTGGGATTTTGGGTTTGTCCACCGCAATACCCGGGCATAACGGATTTCACTCCTTTCAGTTCCTGAAACACGGCCTCTACACACCAAAAACAGCCTGCTCCAAAAACTGCCACTTCCAGGCCCTGCGCTTTCAGTGTATCTGCATTTTCCATATCCATTGCATTTAAATTTTCGTTATAATCAAACCGACAAGATACAGCTGTTAAGGGCAGAATAAGCATCAGCAATAAAAGTGAATAAAAGCTTTTCATAAATTCTATTTTGATGAATAAACGCAGAACAGACTGCTTTTGGTTTTTATTTCACTTTATTTAACAATCCGGAGCTTTTTTGGTTCAGGTTGAACCTTTGATGATGATTTTTGTACAGTTCTCCAATGTAATTGCCAACAATTGGCTTTGTATTTGCATTTTAGTTTAATTTTGAGTCTCAGTCTCTGGATATGAAAAAACTAACCATACCTTTTCTCTTTTTGTGCACCTTTTTGCATGCGCAGCAAGATGAAATCCAAGTGAAATCTACCGTTAAGGAGGTCACCCTCTACCTCAGCGGCGTACAAGAAGTTCGTCAAGCCAAAGTAAGCATTCCGCAAGGTAGCAGTGTGCTGCGTTTTACGGGACTACCCTCGGGTGTTAATCCCTCGAGCATTCAATTGCGGGGCGTTAACGAATTTGCCATTCTTTCGGTGAATTATCGTCAAAACCACCTCAGCCAGGAAGGTGCTGATCCGGAAACGGAGTCTTTACGCGACAGTTTAAATAAACTGATGTATCAACTTGAAGTTTTAAATGCAGAGAAGCTGGCCTTATCGGAAGAACGCTCCATGTTTCAGTCGAACCGGAAACTGGCCAATAACAACGGATTGATCATTGATGACCTTCATGAAATTTCTGATTTTGCATCTGAACGTATACGGGCCATTGATTTGAAACTGATGGATCACCGTAAAACGGAAACCAAACTCAATGCTTCCATTCAACGCATCAATGCAGAAATTAATCAGGTGATTAGTGGCCGACAAAAAGCTACCGGTGAAATTCTGGTTAACGTGAGTGCAAAAAAAGCAATCAGCGGTCAGGTGCAACTCACCTATTTCACCCAGGGAGCGGGTTGGTCGCCCTTTTACGATTTGCGTGCAGAGGAGGTGGGCGGACCGGTAAGTCTGGCCTACAAAGCACATGTATCTCAAATTACTGGCAGCGATTGGGAAAATGTAAAACTGACGCTTTCGACTTCTTCTCCTAATTTTTCGAATAATATTCCGGTTGTCCCTGTTTGGTACCTGGATTTTATTCAATACCGCAACTACAACAGCAATGGTGTGTACAATGGTGCCTATTCCAACACCACCCTCAATACGGAAAGCGGAAAAGCGAAAGGTGGAAATACCTATTCATGGCAACAAAATGCACAGATTTCGCAAAACGCTTTAAATACCGAATTCAAAATTGCATCCGCCTACTCGATTCCTTCGGATGGAATTGAATATGTAGTAGAAATCGGTAATTATGATTTCCCTGCAAAATACCGTTATTCCACTGTACCTAAAATGGCAGAAGATGCTTTTCTGATGGCTCGTGTTAGTGGCTGGACCGAATACAGTTTGCTATCGGCAGAAAGTAATATCTATTTTAAAGGGACTTATGTCGGCAAGTCCTACATCAACACCAATACCACCAACGATACCTTAGAATTATCGATGGGTGCAGATGAGGGTGTAGTTGTGCAGCGAAAAAATGTAAGCGACATGAGTTCGAAATCGGTGAGCGGCAATACAAAAAAGCAACAGGAAGATTTCGAAATTTCTATCCGCAATACGAAATCGCTGGCTATTGAAATTGAAATTGAAGATCAGATTCCACTTTCTTCTCAAAAGGAAATCTCGGTTGAACTACTTGAGAGTTCCAATGCTGAGTACAATAAGGAAAGTGGAAAATTAAAATGGAAAATAAAACTGGAACCCGGCGAATCGAAATCGCTGCGTTTTAGTTATCTGGTGAAGTATCCCAAAAATTTTGTAATCCAGAACCTCTAAACGAATGATTATGCGTCACTATATTTTAACCTCGCTCTTTATTTCCGCTGCATGCCTTTCTTCGTTTGCACAGGTGAAGGAAATTGAAATCAACTCCAAAGTTACGGATGTCACCATCTTTTTTTCCGGCGCACAGGTAAGCAGAACGGCCAGCCTGCAATTAAATCCGGGAACAAATATTATACGGATGAGTCGACTCTCCTACACCATGGACCCCAACTCCATTCAGGTAGAGGGCAGCAAGCAATACACCATTGTATCCGTTAATCACCGCCACAATTTTCTGCAGGATGCCGACGAATTGCCGGAAGTAAAATCCCTGAAAGATCAATTGGAAAAAGTGAATAACGACATTGAGCTGAACCGCATTGAAATGGGAGCCCTCAATGAAGAAAAAGCCTATGTGGAAGCCAATAAATCGTTTATCGGAGAAAATAAATCGATTACGGTGGATGATATGATGGACATGAGTGAATTGTATCAAAGCACGTATCGTGAATTGCTGAAACAGTTGGCGGATCTTAAATTTAAAGATCAGGCGCTCCGTAAGGAATCTGCTAAAATCACTCAGCAATTACAGCAATTACGCAGCTCTAAAAATTTATATACTTCAGATATCATCGTTAACATTTCCTCCCCTGCACGAATTACCTCCGAATTGAAATTTAAATACGTCACCGGCAATGCAGGCTGGACCCCGAGTTACGATGCAAAGACCACCGACATTCAATCGCCCATTGCCTTAACCTACAAAGCCAAGGTTGCACAAAGCACAGGTGAAGAGTGGAAGAATGTAAAACTGAAACTCAGCACCGGAAATCCTTCGAAAAACAACAACCTTCCTTCATTGGCAGTTTGGCAGATTTCGGGTTACGATTACGAAGAAGCAGAACGTCGCCGTAAAGAACAGGAACGTTCCTACAGCAATGCACGAAAAAAATCTTCGGCTGCCTATGAAACCGGTGCAGCACCTTCAGCTAAAGAGGCCAAATCGGAGACCGATGAATATATTGTGGAGGAAAGCGATAAACTAACCACCACTGCGCAATACACCACCATTGCAGAATCGTCGGTAAACACCGAGTTTAATATTTCCATTCCGTATACGATTAATGGGGACGGACAAGAATACACCGTTGAAATCGGCGATATTAAACTGGATGCCAAATACAGGTATTTTGCAGCACCAAAATATGATGCATCTGCATTTTTGGTTGGTTACATCAGTGGTTGGGAAAAACACAATTTAATTTCCGGAATGGCCAATGTGTATTTTATGGATAGTTATGTTGGTTCTTCTTACCTCAATACGCAAAGTACGCTCGACTCCATTTCATTATCATTGGGCAGAGATAAAAGTGTAATTATTGAACGCAAAAAAATTAAGGATTATTCCAAACCCAGTTTTTCAGGCGGTAAAAAGAAAGTCACTATTGGCATTGAACTCACTGTAAAAAACACCAAAAACGCAGAAATTTTGCTCGATTTGCAAGATCAGTATCCGGTGAGTCAGAATAAGGAAATAGAAGTGGAATTGATGGAAGAAGCCGGAGCAACCGTGAAAAAGGAAATAGGCGGATTGTTTTGGGTATTGAATCTAAAACCCAATGAAAGCAAAACCATACGATTTGTTTATTCGGTAAAATTCCCGCAGGATAAAGACGTTGCCAACTTTTAACGCTTCGTATTCATTGGAAATTCCGGTAAAACAACATCTGCAACAGCTTACGGATCTTCTTTCCATTGAAAAGGAAGAAGACCACCGGCAATACCTGGAGCAATTTACGCGTGCAGGCATTCAGGAGCGAAGAAAAAATGGCGTTACCTGGTATCCCATTCGTGTTTTAAGCGAAGAAATGGGAATGGGCGATTATGCCGTTATTGAAATCGAGCGAACGCAAGGCCAGGACGAAGCACATCAATTCGGATCGGGAAAAGTGATTGAATTATTTTCGAATCACGACGAAAAAGATTCCTCCAATAAAGTGAGCGGAACAATTAAAAACGTATGGGGAAACCGTATGCGTATTGTGCTCAACAACGATGAAATTCCCGACTGGGCCGACCGCGGTAAACTGGGTATTAACCTGATGTTCGATGAGAACAGTTATCGCGAAATGCTCTTTGCATTACAGAAAGTTGCTGAAGCAGAAAAAAACCGATTGGCTCACCTTCGTGATGTTATTTTCGGAATAAAAAAAGCTTCTTTCGATCGCGAAGTTCATAGTAAAACTCCGAGTGGTGGTTTAAATGAATCGCAAATGGAAGCATTGCGTTTGATTGAAAGCGCAGAGGATGTTGCCCTGGTGCATGGTCCGCCCGGTACCGGAAAAACCACCACATTCATTGAGGCGATTCGTCAAACCTTAATGCATGAAAAACAAGTATTGGTTTGTAGCCCGAGTAATGTTGCGGTGGATCTCCTCACCGAAAAATTGGTCCGCCAAGGAATTCACGTTTTACGTTTAGGTAATCCTGCCCGCGTATCGGAAGATGTCATGAACAACACCCTTGATGCGCGCATGATGAATCATTCTTCGTACAAGGAATTAAAAGAATACCGAAAACGTGCAGAAGAATTTTTTGCAATGGCCAAAAAATACAAGCGTCAATTTGGAGCAGCAGAACGGGAGCAGCGTAATTTATTATTTAGCGAAGCCAAGCAATTATTGAAAGAAGCTACCGTATTGGAAGATTACATTCAAT
>JAIBBF010000016.1 GCA_019694795.1 Flavobacteriales bacterium
GAAAAAGTAATTGTACGCGATCGGTCTTCTGTGGTTTTATGCGACGACTGCCTGCGGATTTCAATCGGATTACCTGCGGAAAATGCAATCCTGCTGGAAAAATTAAAAAGCCTGACCAATTAATTTTTTGTAGTCGTCCATACTGGCTTCAATCACTTTTCTGGCTTCGCTAGCATCGTAAACTTCTGCAATTTCTACACTCGGTTTGGCTTGTCCCGGTAAATCTTTATAGGTTAAAAAGTAGTGTAAAATCCGGTCGCGCAATTTTTGTGGCAGGTCCGAAATGTTTTGGTAAGGACCATATACCGCATCGTCTTTCATAACAGCAATGATTTTATCATCCGCTTCTTCCTTGTCGATCATTCTGATTCCTCCAATGGGAATGGCCTGAATAATGATGGCACCGTGCATAATCGGACGCTCAGAAAAAACCAGAATGTCAATCGGATCTCCATCTCCCTTGATGTTTTTCTTGGATGTAGCCTGCATACATAAATCGGCCACTGCTGTTCCGCAATACGTTTTCGGAATGAATCCGTATAGAGCAGGGACTACATTTGAAAATTTTTGTGGACGATCCACTTTCAGGAATCCCGATTTTTTATCGATTTCATATTTCACGGTATCGGTAGGTACAATCTCAATAAAAGCATTGACCATATCCGGACTTTCTGCGTGCCAGTCGATGCCATGCCAGGGATGCAATTGAAAAGGTTGAAACATGCTGCTCATAGTGAAAGAAGTTGACCCGTTAAAAACAAGAGTGATAATAAAAAGGTACCTATTGCAATTCGTTTTAACTCCGGATCCAGTTGTTTGGGTTCTTTACAAGAGAATACAGTGAAAATATTTTTTATAAATAAGGGACTCACCAGTAGAAATAAAAATTGAAACCAGGATTCAAAACGCAGACTGGTCCAGGTAATAAAAAGTGAAGGTGCCAGCACCATGAGCTGTATATGATACCATTTGGCAGCATCAAATCCCATTTTTACCACCAGGGTGTTTTTTCCGGATGCTTTATCGTTAACATGATCCCTCATGTTATTCATGTTTAATACAGCAACACTCAACAATCCGATTCCGGAAGCAGGTAGAAAAATATCGAATTGTAATTCGGCGGTCATTAAAAAATGACTACCCGCAACGCCAACCCATCCGAAAAATAGAAATACAAACAAATCGCCCAATCCTGAATATCCATACGCTCTTTTTCCGATGGTATAAAATAAAGCCGCCGCAATAGAGGCAATACCCAATATCAAAAAGAAGAGAGCCATTCTCCACCCATAGGTTTGTGTTGCAATGTAAATCAGACTTAATCCGGAAATTAAACTGAAGACGATAAAAAGCAGAATAGCTCTGAACATCTGTTGCTGACTAATGCTTCCACTTTGCAAGGCGCGTTCAGGTCCTACACGTTGAGCGTTGTCGGTCCCTTTTACAAAATCGCCATAATCATTGGCCAGGTTGGAAAGGATTTGTAGGAATAGAGTGGTGGTAAGTGCCAGTATAAAAATGAAGGTATTCCAATGTCCGGACAAAAGCGCACATCCCGATCCTGTAATGATGGTACTAAATGATAGGGGGAGCGTTCGTAAGCGAAAAGCTTTTATCCAGTTTTTCATGAGGAGCAAAAATACAATTCGCAATGCCACGAGCAAACGCTTTTTTAGTTAGAGATTTCTATATTCTTCAATTATTTGATTCAAACATTTGATTTTCAGAATTAATTTTTGCAAATTGTAAAGCTATGTCCGATGTTTTCGGTAAATACGAATTAAAACGAACAATTTTCGATTTCCGTCCAGATGGAATTGTTCACGTTCGTTTCAGAGATTGGGAAACCATTACTCTCGATGATTATTTTGAAGGGATTGAACTGATGCAGTCGCTCGGTAAAACCGACAAGTATCTTTTTCTTTACGAGTCTGGAGAAAATTCCCTGGTAAGTGATGATTTAAGAAGGGCAGCCGCTAGTTCCGAAAACAATCAGTATACCATTGCAGATGCCTATGTGGTTCGATCGTTGGCTCAAAAAATAATCGGTAATTTTTACGTTCGCTTTAATAAACCGGTACGGCCAACTCGTATGTTCAATACGCTTGATGATGCCATTGCCTGGTTAAAGGAACTTCAGGCCAGGGAGCTCTGATCGGGGATATGAATTTCTACCAGGGTTCCATTGCTGGTGTCAAAGGCAATTTGTCCTTCTAATTGTTCCACCAAATCTTCTACCAAGCCAAGTCCGATCGAATTTCGTTTTTCATTTTTTGAATCGAAACCGGGACCATTGTCTTTGAATGCCAAATGAAATCCGGTGTTGTTTTTTTCGAATCGTACATTCAATATCCCGGGTTTTCCTGGTTTAAAGGCATACTTAAATGCATTGGTCACCACTTCGTTGGTGATGAGTCCAAAAGGAATGGCTTTTTTAATAGCAATAGGCACATGCTGAATATTCTTATCGATATTCACATGCATACCTACACCCATGGATCCGTTGAGGTGACTGAGTAAGTTCTCGAGGTAAACTCCAAAATCAATCTGTGCGTAATTTTTGGAAGTGTATAGTTGCTCATGGATATAGGCCATGGATAAAATTTTACTTCTTACTTCATCCAATAAGCCTTCATGAAATTCATCTTTCGCTTTGTATTTCTGAAGATTGATCAGGCTGCAAATAATCATCATATTATTTTTCACCCGGTGATTGATTTCATTGAGCAGGACTTCCTTCTCATGCAAGGCAATCTCCAATTGATGATGCAATTCATTTCTACGATGTGTCTCCATACAGAGTGAAAGCATTTGCGCAATACTAATGGCAAAACTTTGTTCTGAAATGGTCCATAACCGTTTTTCTCCCACATGCTCGAAACAAACCAGTCCTACCATTTCTCCTTCGATGCGGACAGGAATATCCATCATAGACTGGATACCCAGTGGCAAAATATAACTGTCTAATAATTCCTTGTTGAATGATGCAGAAACGGCATCGTCGCTCACAATTTTTTCTGCACCCGAAATATGTTTGAAATAATTGGGATATAATTCTACCGGCAACAATTGTCCTTTGCTAAAACCTTCAAGTCCTTTTTCAATGGAACCGATACAGGTAAGTGCTGTAAACTTCGGATCTATGGTCCACACATTCACGCGCGCCACTTGTAATCCCTCTGCCGCTTTTACCAGAATTTCATGAATGGCCACATCCAAATCGCCATGCCGGATAGCAGAACTTTTTGTTAATGATTCTATGATTCCGATATAATTCACCTGTGTGACTTTATAACAATTTAAATTATTCTCGGTTCAAATCCAAAAGCTTATCGATTACATCGCAGAAATTGTGACAAAAAAAATCCCGGTTCATTGCTGACCGGGATTTCATAGTTATTGCGGATATTATTTGCGGCTTTTGATGTCCACATAATCTCTCTTGGTATAACCAGTGTAGATCTGACGCGGACGACCGATTGGTTCTTTGTTTTCGCGCATTTCTTTCCACTGAGCAATCCAGCCCGGTAGACGTCCAATAGCGAACATAACCGTGAACATATCTACAGGAATTCCAAGTGCACGGTAAATGATACCGGAATAGAAATCCACGTTTGGATAGAGGTTTCTTTCTTTGAAATATGGATCGTTCAATGCATGTTCCTCGAGTTTCTTCGCGATTTCGAGAACCGGATCGTTGATGCCAAGTTTGTTCAATACATCGTCGCACGCTTTTTTGATGATGCGGGCACGCGGATCGAAGTTTTTGTAAACGCGGTGACCAAATCCCATTAAGCGGAACGGATCGTTTTTGTCTTTTGCTTTAGCAACCCATTTGTCAACGTTACCGCCATCCTGACGAATCGCTTCCAACATTTCAATTACTTCCTGGTTTGCACCACCGTGAAGTGGTCCCCACAATGCATCGATACCTGCAGAAATTGCAGAATATAAATTTGCTTGCGAAGATCCTACAATACGAACGGTAGAAGTAGAACAGTTTTGTTCGTGGTCGGCATGTAAAATCAACAATACATCCAATGCACGTGCAACAACCGGATCAGGAGTGTAGTCCAGCGTTGGCATGGAATACATCATGTGCAGGAAGTTTTCGGTGTAGGAATATTTGTTTAATGGATAAACCACCGGGTGACCAATTGAATTTTTATAAGCCCACGCAGCAAGTGTTGGCATTTTTGCAAGTGCACGGTAAATGGTGAGCATTACTTTTTCATTGGACCTGTTTGGATCTAATGAGTTGGGATAGAAAGTAGATAGTGATGACATCAATGAAGCAAGAATTCCCATTGGATGTGCTCCGGATGGATACGCTTCATAAAAACGTTTCATGTCTTCATGCACCAATGTGTGATTGGTGATGTTATCGTTGAATTGTTTGAGTTGTTCAGCAGTTGGAAGTTCACCAAAAATCAACAAATAAGCGACTTCTACAAATGAAGATTTTTCAGCAAGTTGCTCAATGGGATAACCGCGGTAATGCAATACTCCATTTTCACCATCAAGGAACGTGATGGCACTTTTTGTTGCACCGGTGTTTTTGTACCCGGTGTCCAGTGTAATGTACCCGGTTTCATCACGAAGTTTAGTGATGTCGATGGCTTTCTCTCCTTCTGTTCCTTCAATTACCGGCAGTTCGTACTCTTTGCCGTCAAGGATAATTTTTGCTGTCTTGCTCATGGATTGGTGATTTTGCTGTTTTTTGGTCACTATAATCGCCTAAAAATAATAAAAGAAGACATCAAAAAGCGGAAAGGAGAAAAAAAATATTGAACGGTAAAAAGGAAGGGATGGGCAAAAAAAAATGCCGCTGGTTGAACAATCAAAATCAGAGAGGTCATGTTCAATTTGCCATCGGCATTTTTCGCAAGCAGGGTCGCAGTGCGACTCAAAACTTGTTGACCGGTTAAGGTCTCGTATGTTTTATCCGGTGGGAAATATGCGCCACCTGGAACTTGAGTTTTTGTCCGGGCGGCTTCGAAGCAGAATGCTTCTCAAGGGTGTTCGCTTTTCCAAATCTAAACAGATTTTGCTAAATAAAAAAAGGGTAGCGGGGAATTTGGTTGATAAACCCTAAAAGGAGAATCTAAGGGCTTGAAACTTAGAAATTAAAATGTTGAAATTATTTTTTATATACATCTGTATCAATCTGGCAGATAATCAACAGATAAGGACAGATATTCATTGTTAACAATTTGAAAGGTGCATCATTCTTCTGCTGGCCTTCCGAATGTTATCTTTGCGCCCATGCATGAAATGATCCTCATCCTCGACTTTGGGTCGCAATACACCCAGCTGATTGCCCGCCGTCTCCGCGAAATGAATGTTTACTGCGAGATCCACCCCTTTAATAAAATTCCCGCTATCGATCATCACCTGAAAGGTGTTGTATTATCGGGAAGTCCTTTTTCAGTTCACGATCCCAATCACCCGGTGCCTGAATTGAGCGATTTTATTGGTAAGGTGCCTGTGTTAGGTGTATGCTACGGAGCTCAGTTTCTGGCGCAGACCAATGGCGGTTTAGTAGAGCGTTCGCAGATTCGCGAATATGGAAGAGCAACTTTGAAATATGTGGATGAAAATTCGGCATTGACCAAGGGCATGAGCGAAAACTCGCAGGTGTGGATGTCGCACGGAGATACCATCACCAAAGTGCCGGAAGGATGTGAAATCATCGCTTCTACTTCCGACGTGAATGTGGCAGGTTATCAGTTTAAGGATAAACAAGTGTGGGGAATTCAGTTCCATCCGGAAGTGTATCACTCCACCGAAGGAATGATTTTACTCGGAAATTTCGTTAAGGATATTTGTGCTTGTTCAGGAAGCTGGACACCCGGTTCCTTCATCGATTCTACCGTTGAGGAATTAAAAAATAAAATCGGAAACGATGTGGTGATAATGGGCCTATCCGGAGGAGTAGATTCATCAGTTGCCGCTGTTTTATTGCATAAAGCAATTGGGAAAAATCTCCATTGCATTTTTGTAGATAATGGATTGTTGCGTAAAAACGAATTCAATGAAGTTTTAGAAAGCTATAAGCACATGGGACTCAACGTTACCGGTGTGGATGCCAGAGATCGTTTTTATTCGGCGTTAAAAGGACAAACCGATCCGGAACAAAAAAGAAAAACCATCGGTCGCGTTTTCGTTGAGGTATTTGATGACGAATCCAAAAAACACAGCGCAGCGAAATGGTTGGGACAAGGAACGATTTATCCGGACGTTATTGAATCGGTTTCCGTAAAAGGTCCGAGCGCTACCATTAAATCGCATCACAACGTGGGAGGATTACCCGATTATATGAAACTTTCGGTGGTGGAGCCTTTGCGTGCTTTGTTTAAAGACGAAGTTCGTCGCGTTGGAAAAGCATTGGAAATTGATCAGGCGATTTTGGGTCGACACCCATTCCCCGGTCCGGGATTAGGTATTCGTATTCTTGGTGATATTACGCCGGAGAAAGTGGCCATTTTGCAAGAAGTGGATCATATTTTTATTTCCGGTCTGAAAAAACATGGACTGTACGACCAGGTTTGGCAAGCAGGAGCAATTTTGTTGCCGGTTCAAAGTGTGGGTGTAATGGGGGATGAAAGAACCTATGAAAATGCAGTGGCTTTAAGGGCAGTAAGCAGTACAGATGGGATGACGGCCGACTGGGTTCATCTGCCTTATGAATTTTTGGCACACATTTCGAATGAGATCATCAACAAGGTAAAAGGTATTAACCGTGTAGTTTATGATATCAGTTCAAAACCACCTGCAACAATAGAATGGGAATAAAAAGAAATATACTTGGTATAATGCTGTGTCTGGTCACCCTGGTGATGACCGGCTCATCTGCTTTTGCTCAGCCTTCCGGTGCAAAAAAAGAAGTTATTGATGGAAAGGAATACTACATCCATACCGTTGTTAAAGGTGAAACCATTTATGGTATTTCCAAAACCTACAAAACAACCCAGGATGCCATTTTAAAAGCCAATCCGGGAAGTGAAAAAGGATTGAGTATTGGTCAGCAATTGCGCATTCCTGTTGCTTCGGAAAAAACGGTTAAAGATGGAGGAAAAGATAACTCCAAAGATCAATCGGAGATTGATAAGAAATTTAATCAGTACATGGCCGATGGCGATAAGGCGATGAGTGCAAAAGATTATGCCAAGGCTTTACAATTTTATAAATCGGCCAAAGATTTAAAACCGGAATCGCCCACTGCTTTTGCTGCGTATAAAAAAGCGGATGAGGCACTGGCTGCGCAACAGAAGGAGCAAAAAAATGGTGCTCCAGTTGCAACCAAAGAATACAAGGTTGAAAAGGGAGAAACCATTTATGGTATTTCCAGGAAACTGAAAATATCGCAGGAAAAAATACTGGAATTAAATCCCGATGCCATTCACGGATTGCAGGAAGGACAAATACTAAAAATTCCGGCAGAAGGGGAAGGCAATAATGAAAAAGTAATTAAAGATAATCCTGCTAAAGAAATTGTTAGTGGCGATATTGTATTGCTGGAACATGCCGTACAAAAAGGAGAATCGCTCTATGGTTTGTCGCAAAAATACCATGTTAGTCAGGATTCCATAAAACTTTACAACAATGGTTTACCGGAGGGAATAAAATCCGGACAGGTTTTAATTATTCCCGTAAGCAAAATTGCAGCTGAGAAAAATGGCTGGAAGGCTTATCCGGATATTCGCAAGAATGAGGAAACCAAAGTTGAAATGCCGCGTGGAAATGGGGTGAAGGAAGTGTATAAAGTTGGATTGTTTTTACCATTTTACCTCGATAAAAATCAGAGTATGATGGAAAACAAAGGACCATTGTCCAATGTTGAATTATTTGAACCTACCCGTCAGTCGCTCGATTTTTACCACGGGGTTTTATTGGCGCTGGATTCTTTAAGTAAATACGGATTAAATGTCGATCTTAAAGTATACGACACGGCACGCGATTCGGTAAAGCTCGCCAAATATGTAGCAGAGGCTGATTTCGCCAATCTGGATTTAATTATTGGTCCAACCGACCTCGTTGAAATTGTGGCTCGCGCTGCCAAAGAAAAAAAGATCCCGATGGTTTGTCCCTTTGGTTACACCAATAAAATTCTATTCGAAAATCCATACGTCACCAAAGCCGTTTCCACCACTTCAATCATGGTGAGTGAGATGTCGGAATACATCGCTACTACCTATGCCAATGAAAATATTATTCTAATTGACGGCAAAGGGAAAAAAGATGAAACCATTGTTGCCGCCTATAAAAAGGAACTCAATGAAAAATTAATATCGGGTGGAAGAAAAGATTCCATTCGAATAGTAAAAACAGATGTCTCCGGAAATAAAGCATGGGTTGAACGATTATCGAAAGATAAAATCAATGTATTGGTCGTTCCCAGCAGTGATTTAAGTTTTGTGTCCAGCTTCTTTAATACGTTACAGGGGACCAGTTTAAAAACTCAGTACAAGGAATATCGTTTTGCGGTGATTGGAACGGAAGATTGGATTAAGTGGGACGATATTGAGGCGCATCTGAAAGTGAAGTTTGGGGTTCACATTCCATCCAGTGTATCTATTTCGTTTAACGACACCCTTCGTACGGTTCCTTTCATTCAGGCATTCCGTTCTAAATTTTCTACCGATCCGGATAAATATGCCATGATGGGATTTGATCTGGCCTATTTCTATTTGGGTGGTTATTTAAAAGAGGGAACATCCTTTGCCTCGCATTTAGAAGATTTTGATGTAGAGTTGGTTCACACCCGATTCAAATTCCGCAGGGTTTCGAATGGAAGCGGATACATTAACTCGAATGTTTACATCCTTAAGTATGAGGATTTCCGATTAATACCGGTTAAAAAATGACAACAACCAAGGAAGCGATTGCTCATGAGTTTCGACTGATTCAGGATGAAATCTGCAAAGGTTTGGAGCAATTGGATGGCAGCGGAAAATTTGTAGAAGATGCATGGCAACGTGATGGTGGAGGAGGTGGTCGTTCCCGAGTATTAATGCATGGTGCTTTAATTGAAAAAGGCGGTGTAAATTTTTCTGAGGTCCATGGCGAATTGCCTGCCCACATGAAAAAA
Source organism: Flavobacteriales bacterium (assembly GCA_019694795.1). Classification (NCBI taxonomy): domain Bacteria; kingdom Pseudomonadati; phylum Bacteroidota; class Flavobacteriia; order Flavobacteriales; species Flavobacteriales bacterium. The sequence goes on from JAIBBF010000016.1 coordinate 9,092, forward strand.
GAATTCGGAGAAGAAAATACTACCTTCTACGCTACCGGAGTTTCCATTGTGCTTCATCCCGAAAATCCTTGGGTGCCCATCATTCACATGAACATCCGCTATTTCGAAATGAGTAATGGCACCTGCTGGTTTGGTGGGGGGATTGACTTAACTCCGCATTATGTACGACCCGATCAGGCTGAGCGTTTTCATTTGCACATGAAAAAAGTATGCGATGCTTTTCGTCCCGATGCCTACACGCAGTTTTCTCAATGGGCTGATGAATATTTTTTTATTCGCCACCGCAACGAAACCCGTGGTATTGGCGGTATATTTTTCGATCACCAGAAACCTGCCAATGATCAGGAACGAAAATCACTTTTTGATTTTGTATGCAGTGTAGGCAGGACTTTTGTCCCCGCTTATTCCGAACAAGTTCAATTAAACCGCCATCTCCCTTACGGAGAAACCGAAAAGCAATGGCAACTGTTGCGCAGAGGTCGTTATGTGGAATTTAACCTGGTTTACGACAGAGGGACACGCTTTGGACTGGAAACCAATGGTCGGATCGAATCGATTCTCATGAGTTTACCGGAAACGGCATCCTGGTTGTATAACCATCAGCCTGCACAAGGGAGCAAAGAGGCTGAAACGTTGAAATTATTACAACCCGGACAAAAACGTCTCTAAGTTCTAACACAAAAAAAAATTTCTATCTTTTCCTGCAAATTCTAAGCGCATGAAAAGACTTTTACTGTTGATCGCCTGCGGATGGGTTGGAACCCTTCATGCACAGCAGGAGTATTCCTCATTTACGGCAACAGGAAGAGGTGGAGCCACCACTTTTGTAACCGACTATCAGGCAGTGGGAATTAATCCTGCCAATGTGGGACTCCAAAACCAATATGGCAAAAAAATGGCCATGGGATTTTCGGAAATGACTTTCTCACTTCACTCCGAAGCTTTAACCAAACAAGATTTACGCGATAACCTGAGTGCATGGATCAGAGGCGACTCTACCAATAATTTTACTCAGGCAGAAAAAATCAATGCAGCCAAAAGTTTTACCGATGCCGGTTTTGCGATTAATGCAGACGTTGGAGGTTTCGGTTTCTCTTATTGCGATCCGAAAATCGGTGGTATTGCATTCCGCATGAGCGACCGTTTTCAGTGGTATTCTAAATTAGGACAACAAGCCAGTGAAATGCTTTTCCTCGGTTTTAATGCTCCATATTTCGATAGTCTTCTATACAACAACGGAATCGATACCGTAACCATTGCGAATAATCCGAACATGTCGCAAGACAGTATTGATAATGTGGTGTTAGGATTTACCAATGCACCTAAAATGATTTCCCAATTGCTCGACGGAACTGTAATGACGATGTCGTGGACACGCGAATACAATTTATCGTATGGCAGAAAATTATTTGGTAACGATAGCACCTTCGCTATTTACGCCGGAGCAGGAATTAAATATTATCAAGGGATGGCTTATCTGGATGTGAATGCAGAAGGAGGTCAACTGAATGCCTTTTCTTCCATTTCTCCCGCTTTTAATATCGATTACGGAACTGCAGCATCGAGCAATCCTTCTACGGTTACCCAAACCGGAAAATTTCCTAAGCCGGTGGGTATGGGATTTGGTTTTGATTTAGGGGTGAACATCCTGATCAAAAACAAAATAAAAATCGGTGCGGCCATTACCAATATTGGTAGCATGACCTGGGATGGAAATGTGTACACCATGCGTGATACCTTGATTTATGATACCGATAATCCGGGTGCAAACAATTACAATATTGTGGGTCAACTCAGCGATTTATCCGGTGATAAAGGATTGTTCGCCTGGCAAGGTGTTGAAAAACGCAAAGTGAATTTACCCACTACAGTTCGTTTTGGTGCAAGTATGAAAATCGGAAAAATTGCAGAATTAGGTTTTGACTGTATCGTTCCTACCAATACCGAAGCAGGTAGTTTTCAGAAAGCAATTATCGGATTTGGTGGCGACATCACCCCGGTGAAATGGGTACGCTTATCGGCAGGATTTATGACGGGTGGAAATTATGATTTCTCTGTTCCTCTCGGAATTACGTTCATTGCGCAGGATGGTCGCTGGGAAGGCGGTATTGCGAGTCGTGATGTGGTGACCTTCTTTACGCAGAATGGTCCTACCATTTCCTTCTCTGTTGGATTCCTCCGTTTCAGATTCTGATTTTTTTGGTTCATTTTTTGCATGATTTTCAAAAACTTCAATATGAAAAAATCAATACTATTCTTCACTTTGCTTTTGGTATCTGCCTTTGCTCAGGCACAGTTTACCATCGATTCGCCCGATTTTTCGGCCAAGTTTAAGAGCTTATTCGAATTGGCGAAGAAAAGATGGACTACCGAAAAAACAGGTACCAAAAAGGATATTTCAGAATATGGTTTTGTGGCGCAGTACAATGCAACAACCACATTTAACCAATCACAGTATTCGCGCATTGTGGTGGATAAAGACGGAATTTTCGGTCACGATACCCGTTTTAAAATCGGTGCCGACAAAGCGGCTGCAAAGCGTGTTTTATCGGAAATGACGGAAATCATAAAGGCCAATATGCCGGCTAAATTTCTCCTGCGCGACAGCTGGGATGAGAATTACCTCGATGGTACGGCTTATGTGGTGGAGTACGACTCTGAAATCTTTGCCCAGCAAGCGAAACAGCCTTCTGCGCGCATTGGAATAAGAGAGGTAAACGGAAGTTTTGTAATTGATCTTACCATCTTTGAACCTATTTTTAAATAAGTAAAAATTACTGTTTTAGAGGGGGACAAGCTTGCTTGTCCCTTTTTATTTTTGCTCATTTTACATTTGGTGGTCTTTTTCGGTTAACTTTGAACCCCGTAGTTACACAATAAAATCATGTCGAATCCAGCCAAGTACATTTTTGTAACCGGGGGCGTTACATCGTCGTTAGGAAAAGGGATCATTTCTGCATCTCTAGCCAAGCTTCTTCAGTCCAGAGGTTACTCCGTTACCATTCAGAAACTCGATCCCTACATCAATGTGGATCCGGGAACCTTAAATCCTTATGAGCATGGTGAATGCTTCGTAACCGAAGACGGTGCCGAAACGGATTTGGATTTAGGTCACTACGAACGTTTTCTCAATGTTCCAACTTCCCAATCGAACAACGTAACTACTGGTCGCATTTACATGAATGTGATCGAGAAGGAGCGCAAAGGGGAATACCTGGGGAAAACAGTACAGATTATTCCTCATATCACCGATGAGATCAAGAACCGCATCAAAATTCTCGGGAACAAAGGCGATTTTGAATTTGTCATCACCGAAATCGGTGGAACGGTAGGCGATATTGAATCCTTACCCTATGTTGAAGCAGTACGTCAGTTAAAATGGGAATTGGGTGGCGATTGTATCGTTATTCACCTCACGCTAATTCCATATCTGGCCGCATCGGGCGAATTAAAAACAAAGCCTACGCAGCACTCCGTAAAACAATTACTCGAATTGGGAATTCAGCCCGATATTTTGGTTTGCAGAACGGAACATCACCTCAACAAAGAAATCAAAGAGAAGATTGCGAAGTTTTGTAATGTGAGTAAGAATGCCGTTATCGAATCGATTGATGCTTCTACCATTTATGAAGTTCCATTGTTGATGAAGGATGAAGAACTGGATCAGGTGGTATTGGAAAAATTAAACATGCCACAACGCAGTGAACCGGATCTTTCGAAATGGAATGAATTTTTATACCGGTTAAAACATCCAACCCGAAAAATTAAAATCGGATTGGTAGGAAAATACATTGAATTAAAAGACAGTTATAAATCCATCGTAGAATCGTTTATTCACGCCGGTGCAGCGAATGATTGTAAGGTGGATTTGCAATGGATCAGTTCTGAAACTTTAACGGAAGAAAACCTTGCCGAAAAACTGGATGGATTAAAAGGAATTCTGGTTGCTCCAGGTTTTGGTTCGCGCGGTATTGAAGGTAAAATTCTTGCGATTCAGTATGCACGCGAAAACCGTATTCCCTTTTTCGGAATTTGTCTGGGAATGCAATGCGCCGTTATTGAGTATGCACGAAATGTATTGGGATTAAAAGATGCCCATACGATGGAAATTGAACCCAATACCAAGCATCCGGTTATTGCATTGATGGAATCGCAAAAGGATATTACTGCTAAAGGAGGAACCATGCGTTTGGGTGCCTATCCTTGTAATTTACGGGAGGATTCCAAAGCTTTCCAGGCCTATGGAAAATCGGCCATCTCAGAACGTCACCGTCACCGTTACGAATTCAATAATTTGTATTTAACCCAATTGGAAGAAGCAGGATTAAGTCCGGTGGGAATTAATCCCGATAATCAATTGGTAGAGATTGTAGAAATAAAAGATCATCCATGGTTTGTTGGTGTGCAATTCCATCCGGAATACAAGAGCACCGTTTCGAACCCGCATCCTTTGTTTGTTTCATTTGTTAAAGCAGCAGGCGCCGCACAATAATGATCATGAACAATAATGAACTTGTAGAAATTGCCACTCTCCAGAAGGAGATTGGGACGTATATCGGCGGACTCGAACCAGAGAGTCTCTTATTCGAATTCAGCACGCGTGATGCGGGTAAAATTCGTTTGGATTTAATTACCGTAAACCCACGTCACAATCAATCGTTTCTTTTTCAAACCGTAGAAGGTTATGATAAAGCAGACGCATTGAAAAAAATGCTGGATTACGTAAAAAACTACAAGGAACGCGAAAGCTCATATACCATTCAATGGTCACTAAGAGGCGGAGTTGAATTGCATACTTCTTATTTCCGTGCCAGAAATGTGTTTGAGGCATTGGATAAACTTACCTATGGACGCGATATTCATTCCATCATTGTTTATAGTGTGGTATTAAACCCCATCAGCTAAACATGGAGCGCATTTCTCATACCTGTAAGATTGAAGTCCGCTTTGTAGATATCGATGTAATGGGACATGTAAACAATGCGGTTTACCTCAATTATTTCGAGCAGGCAAGGATGCATTTTTTTCGCGCAAAAATTGGAACGGAGTGGGATTGGGTGAATCATGGAATTCTCCTGGCCAGAAATGAAATTGATTATAAAGAGCCCACGCTTTTATTCGACGATTTGCATATCGAAACCTGGCTGGGTAAGGTGGGGACAAAAAGTCTTGAAATGGAATACGAAGTATTTGTTCCCGAATCCGGTTCCCGAAAAATAAAGGCAAAAGGTAAATCTGTATTGGTTTGTTTCGATTACACCCGCAAATGCACCACCGAAGTGCCCGAAGTATGGCGTTCACTTTCTAATTCTTAAGCATCAATTCCTTACATTTGGTTAGAACCCAATGCAAGGATTATGAAGTCAATTTTTTCCGTCTTATTTTTTCTATTCGTAATCAACCTTTATTCGCAGGAGAATGGCGTTGCCGTTGCGTTGCAAAAAGGACATTCCCGCTATTTTACCTGTTACGATTTTAGCAGCGACGGAAAATTACTTGTTACCGGTAGTTATGATAATTCCATTATCCTGTGGGATTTTAAAACGGGAAAACAAATTCGAAGTATTTCCCGCCACAGCAATGCTTTGCGAACGGTTGAATTGAGTAAGGACAATTCCCAAATTCTTACTTCATCGGCCGATGGGAAGTCCAAATTATTTTCCGTTAACGACGGTAAGCTTTTGCAGGAATATGAATTGAAAAAAAACGATTTATTCGAAGCCCATTTTTCGCCTTTAAATACCTATGTCTATTTGATCGATAATCGGGATGGCGTTGAGGTTTTTGACCGCCTTTCCGGAAAACATGTTCGAAGAGTAGAAAAAAGTTATTCTGCCTTCCATCAGGATCGCATCATTTCCGTGAATGATGAATGGATTTTGAGCAGCGCTGATTATCAAAAAGCAGTTGTATTAAACATATCAAGCGGCGATACGGTTTTAAAAATTCCGTTCGACAAAGCCAATGGAATGAGTTTTTCTCCGGATGGAAAACATATTATTATTTCATCGGCTAAATTATTTACAACGGTTTTTGATGCCAATACCGGAAAGAAAAAAATGGATTTAATTGCCGACCCCGAGAAAAATTGTGATGGTTGTAATGATCGTCACGCCATTTCTCCCAAGGGGAATTTTATCGTTACTAAATCATCACGTACACCGGCGGTTTTGTGGACCATCAACGGAAAGAAAGTACATACGTTTTGTCCACGTGAGGATAGTCCCGAATTCATCTGTTTTAACGATAATGAGGACCTCATTTTAATTGCATTTGATGATGAAGTAGAGTGCTATAGTTTGAAATCTGGAAAATTAATTGCCGCCGTTAAAAATCCACATGCAGGTGCCATCGAGTTTCAGTTTCTTCCCTCATCCAATCAGTTTTTATTGCCCGGAGATATGAATGAAATCCGCGTAATGGATGCTGCCAACGGAAAGGTGATCCGTAAACTGGAGGGCTATTTAAATAAACCGAAAGACGATGGATTGCGTTTCGATTATTCCTATTGGCGCGATAAAGCGATATTGAAATTCATCAGCATGAAACGAAGTTTTTCATTGTCGCCCGATGGTGGAAAATTATTGTTGGGGAATGTAGATTCAAGTGCACTCGTTATTGATTTGCACTCGGGCAGAGTTATGCACCGTTTGCGCGGACACAGTGGTGTGGTGTACGCCTTCGACTGGAGTTCGGATGGGAAAATGATTGCAACGGCAGGAGCCGACAGAAATATTTCAATATGGAATGCTGCGGATGGAAAGCTGGTAAAAAAATTGACGGGTCACAGAGAATTGATATTCGATGTTAAGTTCAGTGCCGACGGTTCACATTTGATCAGCGGTTCATGGGATGGTACATTGCGGAATTGGGATTTAAAAGAAGATGAATTTCGCGTTATCGATCTTGGCGATGTTTCTCCTTATGCCATTTCCTATTCTCCCAATGAAATATATTTGGTTACGGCAGATTTAGGGAAGGGACTCCATTTCTGGGAGCCGGATGCGGGACAAATATTCCGCACGTTGATCGGACATACCGATTTAGTTTCTTCGTTCGATTTCTCTCCGGATGGAACCAAAATGGCGAGTGCTTCATGGGATGGAAAAGTTAAAATCTGGGATGTGTTATCCGCCATGCAAATTCAACGTTATTCCGATCACCATGCACCGGTATATTCCCTTCGCTGGTCGCACCAGGGTGATTTAATTGCCAGTGGAGGAGGGGATAATCGCATTGTTTTATATTCTACTTCAAAAAAGAATGTGCTTCGTATACTCGAGGGACATCAGGCTGCAGTTACCTGTTTGCGTTTTTCGGAGGATGATCGCTGGTTGTATTCATTAAGTGATGATGGGGTGTTTAAAATCTGGGATTTAAAAAGCGGAAAAGAACTTTATTCGCGTATGCAGATTTCATTCGAGGAATGGTTAGCGATTAGTCCCACCGGTTTTTTCGATGGCTCACCAAAAGCCTTAAAAATGGTGAATTATGTGGATGGTGTTACCGTGGTTCCTGTAGGGTCTTTATTTGATAAATACTATACGCCATCGCTTATTGAAAAGATCAATAACGGAGAGCTGAAAAGTTCTACCGGTTCCTTGAAAAAGGACATGACCGGAAGTGCTTATGTTGAATTTGTTTTCGATGAAAAACAGCGTTCCCTATCCGATAGCGGAGATGTGGTTTTTAAAACCAGCACGGCAAAATTTCCGGTGAAAGTGAAAGTAAGTTCCAACGGAAATGCAGCTGAACGGATCCGGATTTATAACAATGGAAAATTGTTGATTGATGATGTTTTAAAAGACAATACCGTTTTTCGCGGAGGGGAACAAAATGTGCGTGATTTTGATGTGCCCTTGTTTAGCGGAACCAATGAGATTTCCTGTGTGGTGATCAATGAAAATAAAACGGAATCTTCTCCTGCGCTTATGCAGGTTCAGTATGATGCCGAAGGTGGAAAAACAGATTTGTTTTTGTTTTGTATCGGAATCAATGAATATAAAAATCCACAGTATCACTTAAAATTTGCTGTTAACGACGCACGCTCTTTTTCTGCTGCAGTTCAACACGGAGCCTCCGGATTATTTAATTCCGTAAACGAAGTTTGGTTGTCGGACAAAGACGCAACGCGCGAAAATATTCTAAAGAAGTTCGAAGAATTAAAAACGAAGATTGGTCCTGAAGATGTCTTTGTTTTTTATTATGCGGGTCACGGTGTAATGAGTGTGGAATCCGATCCTTCAAAGAGTGATTTTTTTCTCGTCACCACCGATATCACCAATTTCTACGCGGATCCTTCCACATTGCAATCGAAAGCGTTTTCAGCTACCGAATTAATGGCATATTCTGTGGCCATTCCAGCACAAAAGCAGTTGTTTATTCTGGATGCATGTCACAGTGGTGGCGCGCTTAATGCCATGGCTTCACGAGGTGACGGAAGAGAAAAGGCCATTGCTCAATTGGCAAGAAGTACGGGTACATTTTTTCTCACGGCATCTCAGGATGCTCAGTTTGCCAATGAATCAGGTAATCTTAAACATGGATTATTTACCTATGCATTGCTGGAAATGCTGGAAGGAAAAATTTCCGACAACGATAAAAAGATTACAGTTAATGAAATGAAGACCTACGTTGAAGAGCGTGTCCCCGAATTATCGATGGAGTTCAGAGGTTCTGCTCAATATCCGGTAAGCTATAGTTTTGGTCAGGATTTCCCCGTAATTATTTTGCGCTAAAATGATGGAATAAATCGGCGATTTGCCTTGCTTCTTTCACATCGTGTACGCGTAAAAAACGGGCTTGTTTGAGCAGCGAAAGCGCATGCAGTGCATCCGTTCCGGGTAAGGCCTCTTCGGCGGAAATTCCCAATGATTTATAAATCATGGATTTTCTTGAAACGCCAATGAGAATGGGTTTTCCCAGAATGTGCAATTCATTCAATCGCTCCAATAGTTCGAAATTTTGTTCGGCTGTTTTTGCAAAACCAATTCCCGGGTCAATGATAATATCGTGAATTCCCAGGCGATGCAGCTCCTCGATTTTTGAGGAAAAATAGCGGATCAGTTCCCCGACAATGTCATGATAATCCGTCAATCCCTGCATCGTTTCCGGTGTGCCCCGCATGTGCATGAGGATATAGGGACACTTATGTCTGACCAACACCCCGGCCATCTCCGGGTCCAGTGTTCCTCCGGAAATATCATTGATTAAATCAGCTCCAGCATCTAAGCATTTTTCGGCCACCGAAGCGTGAAAGGTGTCGATAGAAACCGGAATATCGGGATTCATTTTCCGTATGATTTCCAGTGCCGGAAGGAGTCGGTTCAGCTCTTCCTCCTGCGAAACCGGCTTAGCTCCGGGTCGGGATGAAGCCGCTCCGATATCGAGAATATCCACCCCGTTTTCCAGCATTTGGCGGACCCGCTGTTCCAGTGCTTCTCCCTTAACGCGACTACCGGCATAGAAGGAATCTTCGGTAAGGTTTAGAATTCCCAAGATGAAAGGCCTGTTCAGGGCTATCAATTCTCCTCTGAGAAATAAGCTTTTTGTAAGGGGAAAAACGTTATCTTTCGGCACCTTTTTGCAGTTTTTTCGCAAGATAAGGTTTGTGCAAACAAAAACTAAATGAACCATACATCCTCACAATACGATTCTGCAATTGCCAAGTGCAGGGATATTTTTGTTAAAAAAACGCACGATTACGGCAGTGCATGGCGAATTTTGCGCACTTCTTCACTTACCGATCAGATCTTCATTAAAGCACAACGCATTCGTACCCTCGAGGAAAAGGGGACGTCCAAAGTGGATGAAGGGATTGAACCCGAATTTATCGGAATTATTAATTATTCCATTATGGCTTTGGTCCAATTGGAATTAGGCTCGGAAGCCGAAACAGATATGCCTGCGGAAAAGGCATTGACCTTATTCAACAAAATGGCAGCCCAGGCTAAATCGCTGATGGAAAATAAAAACCACGATTACGGAGAAGCCTGGAGAAGTATGCGGATTTCCTCCTTTACGGATCTCATTTTAATGAAGCTGTTGCGCATCAAACAAATTGAAGATAACAAAGGAAAAACACTCATATCCGAAGGAATAGATGCCAACTATTTCGATATGATCAATTATGCTATTTTTGCTCTCATCAAACTGGATGAAGGGGAACGTTAAATACCTGTTAAAGAAGCGCCCCATGAAAATCGATCGTCTATTTTCGAAAAAATTGTTCAGCGTATGAAACGAGTTTTAAGTCTTCAGGGTGTATTAGCCATACTGTTTGTGATTGCAGCAGGAATTTTCCTGTACCTGCCTTCACAAAGTGAAACAGTGGTGGATGAGTTTAATATTTATTACATGTTTACCTATTCGGCATTGGGACTCGGTTTCCTGATGCTGGTGCATGAAGCCGGTTTTACCATTGCCACGTTTATTGCGCGGATTTTTACCGGTTCGCTGTTCATTGTATCCGGATTGATTAAAGCGAATGATCCGCGTGGTTTTGGATATAAACTGGAAGAATATTTCCGAGAAGATAGTCTGGGTGGATTCTGGTCGAACTTTCACGACTGGGCTTTACCATTGGCCATTCTCATTGCTTCGAGTGAAGTGGTATTGGGGCTGGCAGTGTTGTTCGGAGGAAAATCGCGTTTAACCAATTGGACCCTCTTTGCCATGGCCTTGTTTTTTGCCTGGCTCACCTGGTTTACCGCATCCTGCAACGATTCCCGCGATCAGTTTCAGGCCGACCGTGCCTTGAAGATGGAACAGGTGGAAAAAGAATGTGGAGAATGGTTTCAATACAAGGACGATGTAATTGATGAATCGTATTTACCCGAAGAGGTAGCCGGAATTACTTCCTGCAGAGAAAAATTTCAGGCCGTAGATACCCTGCATTTCGATCGCGAATGCGTCAACGATTGCGGATGTTTTGGTGATGCGCTCAAAGGAAGCATTGGCCGCTCACTCACACCGTGGGAAAGTTTTTACAAGGACATCACCCTCATGTTTTTTGTACTGGTGCTATTGGTCGCACAAAAGAAAATCGCATTCAACACACTGCGTGATGATGTAGTGATTTTACCTGCTTCCTTATTGGCCATTGCATTATTTGCGGGCGGACTCTTCAGCTGGTGGTTCCCATTCTGGTTTACGCTGATTTGCATTGCACTTTATTATCTGCTTAAAAAATGGTTCATCCCTGCATTGGGTAAAGAATGGACCGTTGCCATCGGAATGATCATTGCATCATTGGTATTTACTTTGTATTGCACGTACTATCTTCCAATCAAAGATTTTCGTCCCTACGCCATTGGTCACGATATCAATGTAGAACGCACAGATATTCCTCCGGTTCTCAAGTTTCAGTATTTGCTCAAGGAAAAAGCAAGCGGAAAAGAAATCTGGTTCGATCAGTTTCCTGAAAACTACGAAGAGAAATACGAATACGTAACCAACAAATCGGAGATCATCGATCCGGGTAAAGATGCACCTGCACGCGATTTTTCAATTAGCCGGATGGAAGATGGAACAGATATTACAGATTCCGTTTTACATATGGATCATGCCTTGCTGGTGGTTGCTTATGATTTAACGCATAGTCCGGTTGGCCGACTCCAAACACTTCAGCAATTAAGTAAAACCGCTTCCGAATCCGGAATGCATACCTATTTGCTGACTTCAACCTTACCCGATCAGATCCGTGAGATTGCATCGAAATATCAATTGGAATTTAATTTCTGTCTGAGCGATGAGAAGGTATTGAAGACGATGATTCGCAGTAATCCGGGATTAATGTATTTGCGCAAAGGTGTGGTAACAGAAATGTGGCCGGGTACACGATTGCCGAATGTGGAGGAAATACAAAGTTTAACTACTAAATAACCGACGAGTGCTGAGGTTTATAATAAAAAAATTAATGTATGGATTCCTCGTATTGTTCGGGGTGATTACGGTTATTTTCTTTTTGTTCCATACCAAACCCGGTGACCCGGCAAGGATGTTGGGCGGACAAAACGTCAATGAAGAAATCATCAAATCCATTCGTCACGACCTCGGTCTGGATCTTCCATTGTACAAACAATACCTGCTTTATCTCAACGACCTTTCACCGATTTCCATCAATTCCAGCAATGAAGAATCTCATCTGTATTGGGATACGACCAAATACAGCGGAACAGAACTGGTATCATTGGGTGGCGATAAAGTTTTAACACTAAAACTTCCGCATTTCAGAAGAAGCTACCGTTCTAAACAAAAAGTGGCGGATATCATTATGGAATCTTTACCGGGTACCATTGTCCTTGCTGCATCTGCCATTGTGTTTGCCACCTTTATTGGAATTATTCTTGGAATATTTTCTGCATTGTACAAAGGATCATTTTTCGATAGTTTTTCATTGGTGGTGGCAGTGTTGGGGATGAGCGGACCATCGCATTTTATGGCGATTATTATTGCCTGGATAGGAGGGTACCTGTGGTATGAAGTCACGTGGATACCGCAATTGCCGATGTATTTTTTAGTGGCCGGATTAATTGTGGGTGTCGCGTTTAACAAGTACAGCACGCGAAAACAAGTCGCGAAGAATTTCTCCTGGCAGTTTTTGTTTGAGTCGGGATTAAAAGGATTCGGACTTGGAATTTTAGGTTGGTTAGTTGGATTGGGAATCAATGGAATTATGGGATATGAATGGTTACCCTTAATCAATTCGTATTTCGGATTACCCGGAACTGGACTTGAAACAAATGGTTCCTTGTATGAGGTAGATAACCTGACCGGTAACGAATATCTCAAGCTCAGCAATCTTATTCTGCCGGCGCTTACATTGGGAATTCGTCCACTCGCCATTGTGCTTCAGCTTACCCGCAGTTCCATGCTCGATGTAATGTCGCAAGATTATATTCGAACGGCTACTGCAAAAGGACTGTCGAAATATACCGTTGTTGCCAAGCATGCTTTAAAAAATGCATTGAATCCGGTAATCACCGCTATTTCCGGTTGGTTTGCATCACTATTGGCAGGAGCTGTGTTTGTTGAGAATATTTTCAACTGGAATGGAATTGGAAAAAAAGTGTTCGACTCAGTAGTGAACGACGATTTTCCGGTGGTGGTTGGTAGTGTTTTGATCATCGCCACCATGTTTGTTATCATCAACATCATGGTTGATATTATTTACGGAATTCTAGATCCCCGAATCAGATTAAAATAATGAGAAAAAAAATTGTTGCAGGTAACTGGAAAATGAACCTCAGTTATCATGAAGCCCACGCTTTTTTTGCTCAGTTGCTGGAGCACAAAGATGAATTTCCCCGTAAGGCGGAAGTAATTGTTTGTCCACCCTCCATCTACATTCGCGAATTTGCCAAGAAAGCGGGATCGGCCATTGCTGTGGGAGCGCAGAATTGTCACCATTTACAAGAAGGTGCCTTTACCGGCGAAGTAAGTGCGGAGATGATGAAATCCATTGGTGCAAAATATTGCATTGTGGGTCATTCTGAACGCCGAATGATGTGCAATGAAAATGATGAAATCGTCGCTTTAAAATTGCGCTCTGCTCTTCAGGTTTCCCTGAATGTGATTTTATGCTGTGGGGAGCCGAAAGAAATCCGCGAAAAGCAGGAGCATTTTGGTTTTGTTGAACAACAAATTCGTTCGGCTTTAAGTGGATTGGATCTTGCTGCACTTTCCAAAGTAATCATTGCTTATGAACCTATATGGGCCATTGGTACGGGACTAACCGCCACTACTGAACAGGCACAGGAAATGCATGCCCACATCCGTTCGGTGATAGCAAGCCTGTTTTCGCAAGAAGTTGCGGATAACATTTCCATTCTGTACGGCGGATCATGCAATGCAGAAAATGCACCGGGACTATTTCGTTGCAAAGATGTGGATGGCGGATTAATCGGTGGTGCGTCGTTGAAATTGTCCACCTTTCTACCCATTATTAAAGCTGCTATCTGATGGAATATGTAGCTGCTCATTTTGATCTTGAAGAACTGCTTCCCTTTCGCGAAATTTTATTGTACGAATTGGGTGAACTGGGTTTCGAAAGTTTCGAAGAGCATGAAGAAGGATTATCGGCTTACATTCCTTCTGATCATTTCAATAAACAGGCTTTGGATGAAATGTTGGTTCCTTATGCGAATCAGTTTAAATGGGAATTAAGCTTTGAAACGATTCCTCAGCAAAACTGGAATGCACAATGGGAATCGAATTTTCATCCGATTGTGGTGAATGAAAAATGTTCAATCCGCGCCCCTTTCCATCCTTCATTCCCCAATACCGAGATAGAATTGATCATTCGTCCCCAAATGAGCTTCGGTACGGGTCACCATGAAACCACCTGGCTGATGTCGCGCAGGATTTTTGGTTTGGAGCTGAAAAATAAATCCTTACTCGATATGGGTTGCGGAACTGGGGTACTCGCAATACTTGCTGCAAAGCTGGGAGCCGGACCAATTACTGCGATAGATATTGATGAGTGGTCCTACGAAAACACACTGGAAAACAATCAACTTAACAACATATCGGGGATGATTGTTGAAAAAGGAGATGCTTCTTTATTGGCTGGGCGCTCCTTTCAGGTTATATTAGCTAACATCAACCGAAACGTTCTTTTGGCTGATATGGGAACCTATGCAACGTGTCTGCAAGCAGGTGGCAGGATTCTCTTCAGCGGTTTTTTTGTAAGTGATGTGGAGACGATCCGCCAAGCTGCAGAAAAGCAAGGCCTGATTTTTGAAGGTCAGGATGAAAAGAACAATTGGGTGGTGTTGGAATTCAAAAAAAGCTGATATGCCAGTATTGAGGAGAGCAATTACTGCGATCATTCTGATCGCTTCATTTTCATTTGTCAACGCACAAACATCGTTCACGGCCAATCCGGAGAAATTCATTTCTCAGTTGCAGGATTACCTCGCGCAGTACGATCGTAAAGAGGCAAAAAATTTCATGGACAAATTCGAGCCGGTGTTTTTAAAAATGCCATCGAATATTCAGTCCGACGCCTACACCATGGCCAATAACCTCTCGGCCAAAGGAGCAAAACCCTTTCCGGAGTTTTTCGGGTATTTAACGGGACTCCACTACATGGCGGAGAACAACATGTTCGAAAAAATTTATCCTTCCTGGAGATCTGCACTGGAAAAAACGCTGGCAGCAAAGGATAAAAAGCAATTGCCTGAATTTTTACAGTTCTGTCTTAATTTTTATACCGACGGAACCATTTACAAAACT
The DNA here is from genome assembly GCA_019694795.1 of Flavobacteriales bacterium. Classification (NCBI taxonomy): domain Bacteria; kingdom Pseudomonadati; phylum Bacteroidota; class Flavobacteriia; order Flavobacteriales; species Flavobacteriales bacterium. The sequence goes on from JAIBBF010000016.1 coordinate 24,329, forward strand.
TCCAGCTCATCCTGGAAAGCGCGCAGCAATGATTACACCTATGAGTACGATAATTCGCCGAAAATTATTTTTGCGAAAACAGATATCATCGGGTATGCTAAGAATGATAGTTCCGTTTTAAAAGGAACCTCCGGTACACTTTCCATTCTCAAGGAAAAATTCGATGGTAAAGGTGGAATTATCACCTGGGAACGCGCAGGTTTAGCGGCCGATCAAACGTATGCAGAATTAAAGCGGTTCGACATCAGTTTAAAATCGGTAGGTTATGATGCCGACTCCGTGATTTTTCACACGCCTTATTTTAAATCACCTTTATCGGGACGATTAATCGAGCGCATTGTTTCCGTTCCAAAAGCAAGTCTGGCAGTTTATCCGCAGTTTCAATCGTATTCGAAACGACTGTTCATTAAAAACATTTTTCCCAATATCGATTACGAAGGCGGATTCATGATGCATGGTGCCAGTTTGAAAGCCTTCGGTACAGCCGATGAATTGGCAAAAATTAATATTTACCGCAATAACAAAATCTTCATGCGTGCTTTATCCACCAGCTTTACCATTAAGCCGGAAAGTATCGATGCAGAGTTTGCTGCCAATATCATCTACATTGAAAAAGATTCGATTTCGCATCCGGGATTGCGGTTTAAATACCAGAAAAGCGAAAATAAAGTCACGCTCTCGCGTGATAAATCCGGTTTGGCTCAATCGCCTTTCTTTAATACCTACCACAATCTCGAAATGAAATTCGAGGCCTTGTACTGGAAACTCGAAGATCCCGTAATGGAGTTTGGACCACTCTTCGGTTCCTCCGAAAAGGGAGCAACCTTCGAATCGAATAACTTTTACAGCGAACGGATTTATCAGGAATTGCGTGGAATGGATGCCGTACATCCAATGACGCCTATTGAACAATTATCTATTCGAAAAGATACCACGGTATTGCCATTGGATGAGGTTGCATCGTTTATGGGTCGACCAACAGATCAGGTAATTTCTATAATCGGAAAACTGAATGAAGGCGGATTTGTTTCTTATGATCCGGATCGGCAATTGGTAACCGTAAAGAAAAAGCTTACCAATTATTTGAGAGCGAATGCAAAAAAAATCGACTACGATCCCATCGAGATTCAGAGTGACATAGAAACACAAATGAATGCTACGTTTAATTTGCTCACGAACGATTTATTGATTCGCGGCGTTAAACGCGTTACACTTTCGGATAGTCAGTTTGTAAAAATTTATCCCGAGAAACAGGAATTGATTGTGATGAAGAATCGCAATATGAAATTCGGAGGAATTGTCAATGCAGGTTCAACGGAATATTTCGGATCGGAGTTCTTTTTTAATTATGCCGATTTTAAAGTAGATCTCTTGCGTTGCGATAGTATGCGTTTGCGTGTATGGCCTTTTGAGCCGCCGAAGGATAAACAAATCCGTGTAAAATCATCTATACGCGGGGTAAAAGGTTCCATTGCCATTGACGGGAAGGATAATAAATCCGGTGTGAAAAAAGGATTCCAGAATTATCCGATTCTCACTTCTACTGCTCCAACCTATGTGTTTTATAACGATAAATCCATTCACAAAGGGGTGTACGACAGTACCGCATTTTATTTCAAGGTTGATCCGTTTACCATGGATAGTCTCGATAATTTTAAATCCACCACACAAAAATTCCCCGGAGAATTTAAGTCGGCCGGTATCTTGCCTACCATTCGCGAAGAGTTAATGGTACAAAAAGATTATTCGCTTGGTTTCATTCGGAAGCTGGGTCCCGAAGGGATGAAATTGTATGGCGATAAAGCCGTATTTAAAAATGAAATTCGTTTATCGAACAAAGGACTTCAGGCAGATGGTACGCTAAACTTTTTGACATCCTCTGCTGAGTCGAATGCCTTTACGTTATTTCCGGATTCTCTTTCGGGTGTTGCGCAGAAGTATAAAAATGTTGAGCAGAAATCCGGAATCCAGGAAGTACCCGAAGTTCACGCCAGTGAAATTATTGTACGTTATCATCCGAAAAACAAAGTGCTCTATGCACAGTCCACCGATTCTTTATTGCATTTGTTCGACAACACCTGCAAAATGCGCGGCTTTACAGCTTTGCGTCCCGACGGAATGACGGGTCGTGGAAGAATATATTTCTCCACTGCCGAACTAAGTTCGCGGAACTATAAGTTTAAGGCGAAGATCATTGATGCGGATACGGCGAATTTTAAATTAAAGAATCACGATTTAACATCCGAATTAGCCTTTAAGACCGATAATGTAAATGCACATATCGACTTCACCCAGCGGGTGGGCGAATTTAAATCGAATGGTGAAGAAACCTTTGTAGAGTTCCCCGAGAACCAGTACATCTGTTATATGGACCGCTTTAAGTGGTTTATGGATAATGAGGACATCGAACTCGAATCCGACAAACGCGCTGTATCGGGTAACATCAATATTGATACGGATATCGACTTGAGCGGATCTAATTTCTTCTCGGTGCATCCCGATCAGGATTCGCTTAATTTCTCAGCACCGAAAGCGAGATTCGATTTGAAAAAGAAAATTATTACCTGCCAGAAAGTGGATAATATGAACATTGGTGATGCACGGATTTATCCGGATAGTCAACGTGTAGTTATTCGCAAAAAAGCAGAAATGGAAACGCTGAAAAACGCGAAAATCGTTTGTAACTATGTTACCAAGTACCACAGTATTTACAATGCTACCGTAAAAGTTTCGGCGCGTAAAAAATATCAGGCAGAAGGCGATTACAGTTATGTGGATGAAAATAAAATGGAGCAAAAAATCCATTTCGCCAATATATCGCTCGATACCACTTTCCAAACCTATGCAAAGGGTGACGTAAAAGAAGAAGAACGGTTTATGTTAAGTCCGCACTTCGAATACAAAGGTGGGGTAGAGTTGAAGGCCAATGATAAAGGTTTGAACTTTAATGGCGGTGTTCGTCTGGTTCACAAATGTGCAGCGATTGATAAAAAATGGCTGGCCTTTAAAGGGGTAGTGGATCCGAATGATATCCGCATTCCTGTTGGCGCAGATATGTTGAACATTGAAGGCGGATTTTTGGGTGCAGGACTCAGCGTGAATTCCGATTCGGTTTCATTGTATCCGACCTTCTTATCCACCAAAATGAAAAAAGAGCACCCCGATGTGGTGAAAGCAGAGGGCTTCCTGGTATTTGATAAGCGACTTCAGGAATATCAGATTGCCAAAGAAGACAAATTGAAAGAAAATACCTTACCCGGAAACTTTGTTGCTTTTGCCAAGGAGAAATGTCTCCTTCGCGGTGATGGTGCTCTGAGTTTTGGTACCAAGACCGGACAAATGAAGGTGAGTCCGATCGGAACCGTGGAGCAGGATCTTGCCACAGGAAAAACCGCTATGAAGGTGGCCATCATGTTTGACTTTCCGTTCCTGGAAAGTGCTATGGAGAAAATGGCGGATAAAATCAACAACTATCCCGAGCTGCAGCCTTTTGAGTACGAGAAATCCAACTACGAAAAAGCACTCCGTGAATTGATTGGAATGGAGAAGGCGGATAAAGTGATTTCGGATCTGAGCTTAAACGGTGAAGTGAAAAAATTCCCGAACGAGCTGGATAAACCCATTGTACTGGCGGATGTCAGCATGAAATGGATCCCCGAAGAAGGCGTATGGATTTCGGAAGGAAAAATCGGTATTAGTAATATTTATAAAAAGCAGGTTTTCAAGTACGTAGAGGGTAGGGTGATGATCCAAAAGGGACGACAGTTCGATGTTGTGAGTATTATTCTTAAATTGGACGACCAAAACTGGTATTTTTTCACCTATTCGAAGGAGATGCTGGAAGTGGTTTCGTCTGATAATGCGTTTAATACAGCGATTCAGGAAACCAAAGACGATAAAAGGAAGTATAAAGGCGAAAAGGGAGAACAGGATTTTGAATTCCGATTTAACCAGGCCAAGCGTTCAAGAGCGCAGGAATTGTTGGATCGGACTTATTAATTGATTGAAACTGAATGGAACAAATTTTTACACCTTACAACCTAATGGCCATTTGCGTGGCCTATCTGATGGGATCCATTCCCTCGGCAGTTTGGATAGGGAAAATTTTTTACAGTAAAGACGTTCGCCAACACGGTAGCGGAAATGCCGGAGCCACCAATACCTTTCGTGTTTTAGGAAAGCTGGCAGGAACAATTGTTCTCATTATGGATATTTCTAAAGGACTCGGTTCCATTGCTTTACTGGCATGGCTGAATCCCTATGAAACCGATTCATTTGAGCAAATCAACTTTAAACTGGCCGTTGGTATATCTGCTGTTTTAGGACATATTTTCCCCATTTTCGCCGGATTTAAAGGTGGAAAAGGGGTGGCCACTTTATTGGGAATAGTAGTTGCGCTTCATTGGCAGGCGGCATTGATTTGTATTGCAATTTTCCTGCTCATCTTCCTGGTTACCCGTTATGTTTCCTTAGGATCAATGATCACAGCGGTGAGTTTTCCGCTTTTATTTTTCTTTTTCTTTCGTCCCGTACCACTTTCACTGATTTATTTTGCCATGGTGATTGCGGTATTGGTCCTGATTACTCACCAGAAGAACATCGAGCGACTCATGCGTCGTGAAGAGAACCGAATGAATATCCGGATCCGTAAAAGAGGTGAACGATAATTCAACTATCTTTAAGGTTTGGTGTACAGACCTTTAGGAATCACGAGCGTTTGAGATTTTTGACATCATATCGAAGAGCGTATTTTTTATTTTTTCTGTTCGTTCCATTATTGGTTCAGGCACAGAAAAATGAAGCTGAGCTTATTAAAATGGCTAACAAACTTTTTGAAGAAGAAAAGTATGTTGAAGCTACGCCTTTGTATTCGCAATTACTTTCTAATAATGCAGCGAGTCCGGAATACAATTACCGTTACGGAACTTGTTTGTTGTTTAGCGACGGAGAAAAAGCAACGGGATTAAAACATCTTGTTTTTGCAGCGCAAAGTCCGAACGCACCCAAAGAATGTTTTTATTTTCTCGGTAGAGGATATCACCTCAATTATCAGTTTGCATTAGCCATTTCCGCTTATCAGAAATACGCATCCATGGCCACTCCCAAAGAGATGGAAAAATACCAGGTGCAACGTCAGATAGAAATGTGTAACAACGGAAGAAAATTGTTGCGCAACATCACCGATCTGGTGGTAATTGATAAACGAGATATTGACGAAGAACGATTTTTTCGTTTGTATTCAATGAAAGATATCGGCGGACAACTCATTGTGGTGGAAGCATTGCAATCGTCGCTCGATAAAAAGAAAAATCACCGCGTGGTGATTCACAATCCGAAAAATTCCGATGTCGTTTTTTATTCGAGCTACGGAAGTGATGGAAAAAATGGTCTGGATATTTACAAAGTAAAGCGATTACCCAATGGCGAATGGGCACAGCCGCAAATTGTAAAAGGATTTGTGAACACGCAATACGATGAAGATTTCCCGTACATGCATCCTGACGGCAGAACGCTATACTTCTGTTCCAAAGGACATAACTCCATGGGGGGATACGATATTTTCCGATCGGTGTACGATCCGGAAAGTGATCAGTTCAGTTCGCCTGAGAATGTAGATTTCGCTATTTCGTCGCCTGATGATGATATGTTTTATGTGGTGGACTCGCTCGACCGCATGGCCTGGTTTGCTTCGAAACGCGAAAGTGAAAACGGAAAAATTCATGTGTACAATGTGCGTGTGGAACGCATACCGATATTGCTCGCTATTATTAAAGGAAAATTTACCACCGAAATTTCTCCTTCCAATTTAGGCGCTTCCATTCGGGTGGAGGATATGTCGACCAACGAAGTGGTTGGAATTTACAACACCAAAGCTACCGATGGAAATTACCTGATTACATTACCAAAAAGCGGGAAATATAAATTCACCGTAGTGAGTGATAATTCTAAAATTGCTCACGTTGGCATTGTAGATGTACCCTACCAGAAAGAATTGCGTCCGCTGAAACAGGAATTGCAATTGGTCAATAATTCCGGTACAGAACAATTGCGCATTAAAAACATGTTCGATCAGGAAGTGGATGATGCCGATGCCATTGTGGCGCAAATTCTGAAAGAAAAAGGATTGTTGAATCCCAATGCTGCCGATTGGAATCTGGATAGTCTGGATAAAGTAAAAGAAACCAAAACCGAAGTGAAGACCAATGATAAAGTCGGGAATTATTCCGACCAGGATTTGGTGGATATGGTGAAGAAAGATGCGGATGATATTGCCAATGAAGTAAAAGAATTAAAGGAAACGGTAGAAGCAGCTTATGTGGTTGCCGATAAGAAAAATGATTTAGCCAGAGAGAAATCGAAAGAGGCAGAGATTCTGATTTCGAAATTGAATACCACTACCGACGAACAGGAGAAAAAACAAATTATTGAAGAGGCTAATAATCTGAATAACGATTCACGCAGATTAATTACCGAATCGGCTGCGGCATACGAAGTGGCGAAGGGACTGGAAGAGCAGGTGAAGAAGAAAGAACAGGAAGCCGTAGTTGCCAAAGAATTTGCTAATGGGATTGAGCAAGCCATCAACACCAAAAACCGGACTGAGGCAGAGAAAAAATTAAGAGAGCAGCAAGCTTACATTCGTAAGGTGATGGAGACGGAACCTAACCGTAAAGATGAACTGGATGATCTTCGTGCAAAAGCGGCTACCAAAAAACAAGAAAGCGACAAAGCCCTACAAAATGCACAGACCTTGCGTCAGGATGAAGCCGACTTAACGGTTGAACTTAATTCCTTAAAACGTCAGCAGGAAGCCGCTAAAAACGATAAAAAGAAACAGGAGATTCAGGCGGAGATAGATCGTAAAACGGAAGATCTGAATCAGGTGAAGGTCGATTTGAAAACGGCGTTCAACAAGTTTGAGATGCTGGAGCAGGAAGTTGAAATTTTGAATTCGCAGATTTCCGTACTCGAAGAAATTCAATCCGGAACTGTATCCGGAACCTTGACGGAAGCGGAGAAAAATGCCCTGGAGAAAGATCTGAACAGTGGAACAACGAGTCGCATTTTTGAAGAGAACGATAAGAAATTACGCGAAAATGTAAATGAAGAACGCAGCGAGCAGGAACGTCTGAATAAATATCTATACGGAAATCCGTTGTATGAAGGATTGTTGCTTAAGGACCAGAATGTAGCTGGTATTGGCGACAAGAAGAAACGGATGCAGGAAGAGAATAAGGTGAACAAAGAATGGCTCAAAACGATTGACCAGGATTTGGCTGATTTGAAATCGAAACTGAAAAATGAAAATGATCCGGCAAAACAAAAGGAATTAAAAAATCAGATTTCCGATTTAACGAATTACCGGAAAGTGAAAGAAGAAAAAATTGCTGCCAATGAAAAAGAATTGGGCAATTCAACCGGCGATGTCATTGCAAACAATACGACCAATGACAAAGAAACCAAAGTTGATCCGCAATACAACGATAAAGTAAAAGAAATTAAGAGCGATCCGGGTCTTACCAAAGAACAAAAACTGGAGAAGGAAAATCAACTCAACCGCGAGTTGGTGATGTCGATTGACGAGAAAATTGAGGCGAACAATAAGAAAATGATCGAGGCTGATCCGCAAGACCGCGATAAGCTGGAAGCAGAGAATAAAGAATTGTATCGTTTAAAAGAGCAGAAGAATGAAGATATCCGGAATAATGAGCGTAAAATTTCGACCGGACAAGTGGAAGAAAATAATACGGCCATTGTTGCAGATGTGAATACGGTGGATCCGAAATTCACGGCTTCGAAAGATAAAATCAACAGCTCGAACAAATCGCCGGAGGAGAAGCTGAAGGAAGAAAATAAACTCAATCAGAATCTGATTGCCAAGATTGATAAAGAAATTGTAGCTACCGATAAGAAATTAAGCACAGCCAAGGAAGAAGATAAACTCAAACTTCAAGAGAAAAAAGAGGGACTCGAAAACCTGAAAAAACAAACGCAAGAGGAAATTGCTTCTAACGAAAAGGAAATTGCTCAACTTAAAAATCAGCAGAACACCACCAATGTGGCCAGGGTGGATGTGAATACGGTTGATCCTAATTATGAAAATAAGCGGAAAGAGATTCAGTCCTCCAACAGCTCTGCCAAAGAAAAGCTGCAGCAGGAAAATGAACTCGATAAGAATTTACTGATCGCCGTAGAAGAGCGGATTCAGGAGGTGGACCGTAAACTAGAATCGGGCACACCCGAGGAAAAAATTGCTGCGCAACAGGAGAAGAATCAGTTGCAGAATCTTAAGAATGAAAAAGAACAGCATATTGCCTCGAACGAAAAGAAAATTACAGCCATAGAAAGCGGTAATAACGTAACCGATCCTTCGCAGATTACCAGTTCTGCCATTCGCACAAATCCCAATCTTCAATCGGTGGATCCTTCCTACAATGCGCAGTTGAATGCCATTGAGAATTCGAATTTGAGTCCACAAGAAAAAGCCCTGGAACGCAAAAAACTGAATGAAACCACCATCACCCGTGTGGATGCTGCCATTAACAAAGAAAACGCTGCAGGCAATACTCGGAAGGTGGAGGAATTGAATACACTGAAGGAGCAACTGACAGCGATGGTGACCAAAGATGAAGCGGTGATTGCCGGAAATAATATTTCATCGAATGTTGCCAAAGAGAATGCAGAGAATACGGCCAAGAATGTTGATCCTTCTTACGAATCAAACGTAGATGCCATTGAGAATTCCAATAAATCGGATATCCGTAAAACTTCGGAGATCCGGAAACTCAATGAGGAAATGGTGCGCAAAACCGATGATCGCATTGCTCAATTGGAGAATGAATTATCAACGGGAACAGCGAAAAATCCGGAAGCCAATCGCAAAGAGATTGAGGCGTTAAAAGAATTAAAATCGGAGAAGGAAAATGAAATTGCTGCAGCGGATAAAAAATTAATTGATGCTGGTGTTGAACGCACCGATGAAAATGGTCGCGCAGTTTCCGGTTATGCCTTTATGCCGGAGTACGGATCGAGTGAAGCACAATCCATTATTGCTTCTATTCAACCACTGATTGAGAAAGTTCGCGTGTTGGAAGAAGAACTGACCGAATTAAAACTTCGTCGCGCAGAGGCCACTTCCGAAAGTGAAAAACAAAAAATTACGGATCAGATTTTAGCGAAAGAACAAGAATTAACACGTACGGAGTTAGAGATTGCCGCTAAAGTTGAACAAGCCAATAAAGCGGAGAAAAATCGATTGGATACGCAGTTGTCGGCTGTAAAAGCGGATGTAAAAAATGTAAAAGTACCTGCTGATAATGCTGATTTACTAGCAGCGCAGACGACCGAGGAAAAAGCAAAAACGAAATTTGAGGACGCTAAAAAATTCCGTGCAGAAGCGGCGAAGGAAAAAGATGAGAAAAAGAAAAATCTGCTTCTCATGAAAGCAAACGTTGCGGAACAATTAGGTAATAAATATTTAGAAAACGCAGCCAATTCCTACCGCAAAGCCATTCGCAGCACGACGGGTGTGAACGCAGAAGAACCCATTGTGAATGTGGCAGCGATTTATCCGGAATACACTTCTTCCATCGATAATGCCAATTCGGCCACTACCACCGAACAAAAACTGGAGCAGCGCATACAAGCGAATCAGGAATTGGTAAAACGACTCGAAGCTGAACTGGCAGCATTGAAAGATAAAAAGGATCCGGCATCCAATGAAAAAAGGACTGCCATTGAACAGCTGCTCAATCAGAAGAAAAACGAAATTACTTCCGACCAGAACCAGTTGCAAAGTTTGAGGATGAGTCCACAGTTAAGCTCAAACCAGCAAAATGTATTAAGCAGTGTTGATCCCTCCTATAGCAGTGAACTTGACCGAATCAATGCTTCCGTATCACCCGAAGTGGTGAAAGCCAAAGAGCGCACTGCTTTGAATGAACAACTGATTGAAAAAATCAATAAAGAAATTGCTGATCTCAATGCGGTGGTTCTCACCACCACCAATGAGGAAGAAAAACGGAATGCAGAAAATCGCATTGAACAATTGCAGGAGTTAAAACGCGCCAAATTACTCGAGATAGGAGCTAATCGTGAGCTCATGGCCAAATCGGGTTTCAGTTTCCCGAATCCTGAATTGAATTATGAAAATACCTTCGACTATTCCTCCGAAAAAGGTAAAACTGAAATTGCATCAATTAATACCCAGTTAGAAGAAATCCGTAAGGAACGTGAAAAATTGGAAAACCTGCAGGCTCAACGGGCGGTGAGTACCGATAAGAACGAACAAAAGAAACTGGACAAAGAAATTGCAACACTTCAAAATGATCTGATCACCCGTGAGACCAATGTAAGCGCATCCTTTGCAATGGCTAATGCAGCTGAGCGCGAGAACCTGGAAAAGAAAATTGAGGAGAAGAAAAAAGAAGCAGGGTATAAGGATATTCCGGCCGGACATCCCGCTCTGAAGAAGGTGGAAGAGTTGAGAAATGAAGCGAACAAAGAATTTGAACTGGCAGCAGATTTAAGAGCGAAAGCGGCAATCGAAAAAGATAAAAAGAAGAAGAATGAATTGCTGAAAGAAGCAAATAGTCACGAAGTAAAAGGCAACGAATTGCTCGCGCAGGCGGATCGCTTAATGGATGTATTGCTGGGCGATGTAAGTATTGCACAGAATAATTCTAATGGTAATAACGGTCAGAATAATACTACGGAGAATAACGGTCAAAATAACAATGGCCAGAATAATACAACCGACAACAACGGACAAAACAACAACGGACAAAACAACACAACGGATAATAATGGTCAGAATAACACCACCAGCAATAACGGGAATGGCAATCTGACCGATAACAACGGTAATCAGAATATTGCTCAGAATAAAAATAAAGAAGGATTTCCGCTCAATGAAAATGGGTTGACCTCCGAACAGATGGCGGATCCATCGAACAGAAAGAGTTCTACTTTATTTAAAGAAGCCGATGACTTAAAAGAACAGGCTGAAAATTTAAGAACACGTGCAACTGAATTGGAAGATTCTTCCAAAACGGTGAAAAAGAAATATCGTCAGGCTATTCTTGACGATGCGGCGCAAAAACGAAAAGAAGCCGATGCACTCGATCAGCGTTCCAACGAAGTACTTGCCAGTGCGAATACGCAAAAGCAAACGGAGGACCGTAAAATCGAAGAGCAGCGTCAACGTGAAAATGATTTCGCGGCGTTTAAGGAACGTGAAAAAGATTTGGTGAAGAGTCCGGAATACGCCCGATATTATCAATTAAAACGCGAAGCGGATGCTAAAAACCAAACAGCAAAACGCGCGGAAGAAAATCTGAATCGTCAGAACGACATCGCAACAAAAATGCGAGATGAAGTAAAATCCATCCGCACGGCATCTGCGAATGAAACGGACAACATCCGTAAAAACCAAATGCTCACCCAGGCCTCCGATTTGGAACGTCAGGCCATTCGTGAAGAACGCAAACGTGATTCCTTACGATTGATTGCCGAACAACGCAAAGCAGAAGCCGTACGTGCCGAAAATGAAGCGAACAATTATCTGGCAAGCATCGATCCGCGCAGAGCTGAAGATATTCGTACACTGGCTTCCAATTCATCGATGCCTAATCCGGAAGGGAATTCAACGGTTCCTTCTGTGATCAATACCTTATCGGCCGAAGAAATTGCGCGTAAATACACCGTGCCCGACCGCGTAGAAACAGAAATTTTTGCGAAATCCGACAAAGCCGTATACAACGCCGCTAATCCGATTCCGGTAGATCCTGTCATGCCAAAAGGTGTTTACTTTAAAGTACAGGTAGGTGCATTCCGTAATCCGATTCCAAATGAAACCTTTAAAGAATTTGCTCCGATTACCGGCGAACGTACTCCTGCGGGATTAACCCGGTATACGGTTGGTTATTTCACCAATTTCAATTCGGCCAATGATGCGAAGAATGAAATTCGCGGAATGGGATACAGTGATGCGTTTGTGGTAGGATTTAAAGATGGTAAGCGCATTCCACTTAATGAAGCGCTGGCAGAAATCGGACAAGGTAATCTTGCTCAAAATAATACCGGTCAAAATAACAACGGACAAAACAATAATGGCCAAAACAACAATGGCCAAAATAACAATGGCCAGAATAATAATGGTCAAAATAACAACGGACAAAACAACAACGGTCAGAACGGAAATACCCAGGAGTATGTAAATACATTTGTTCCGGATCGCAATGCAACGAATTATTATAATGAAACACCGGGAGCTGCGAAAGCCAATCAGGTGGAAGTGATTGCCGGATTATTCTTCACCGTACAGGTGGGTGTATATTCCAAACCTGTTAGTCCGGATAAAATCTTCAACCTCAATCCGCTCAACAGCGAAAAACTGAACAATGGAACCATTCGTTATACCACGGGCGTATTTACCAATTTTGATGTAGCCACATCACGACGTGACCAGATTCGCCAGATTGGAGTAACGGATGCATTTGTGCGCGCCTACATGAATGGAAAACCAATTACCATTCAACAAGCACGCGATTCGATTGCTAAATATGGAGCAAGTGTTTATGTTAAAGACGCAAGCCTCATCAGCAATCAGGGTGAACCTACCGTGATTAATAATAATCAGCAAAACAATAACCAGCAAAACAACAACCAGCAAAACAATAACCAGCAGAATAATAATCAGCAAAACAACAATCAGCAAAACGTTCCTCAGTCGTCGAGCTACAAAGTGATTTTGGGTCAGTATGATAAGGAAGTCCCAACGAAGGATGCTGAAATTTATTTAACCAACATGACCTATGGTATCCGCAAAGCCACAACGGCCGACGGAAAAACCATTTATTTTATTGATAACATTACATCACGTACGGAAGCCTTTAATATTGCAGATGCATTTATCCAAAAAGGAATTGCGGGTGCTTATGTAAGCGATAAATTACCGGCAAGCTCCACACAAACCACCATTGTGGAAGCGAAACCGGCACAGGGTGTAAAATTCCAGGTTTATATTGGAGAATTCATTGGAGAAGTTCCACCGGAAGCTACCGAGGTTTACCTGAACAATTATGATAAAGGCGTAAAACGTAAAAAATTACAGGACGGCACCATTATCTATTACGTGCTGGATGGCGATTCTTATGATGAAGCATTAAAAATGAAAGCTCACTTTATTTCCGAAGGATTATCATCCGTGCGCATTGTTGCTTTCTCCGACAATAAAGAAATTTCATTATCGAAAGCCTATACTGCGGGATTACGCTTTAATGTAATTGTTGCCGAATATCAGGGCGAATTACCAGCAGAAGTTTCGGAAGCTGTAGAAAACATTCCTGAAATTACCCTGAAAACAGAAAATTTAGCCAATGGATTCACCATGGCCTATGCAGAAAATGTGGCGGATCTGGATGCTGCTTTAAAACTAAAAGCGAAGTTGATTTCGGAAGGACTTTCTTCCGTTCGCATTGTTGCAATAAAAGATGGAAAACAAATATCTTTGTCGGACGCAATTCAACAGGTTTATGAATAAGTTATCTTTTGCTAGTCCCCAATGGCAGGAAGAAGAAGATCTCCTGGTGTTGGAACAGGAAACGGAACAACGCGATATTGTGTTGTATAATGATGATCACAATACGTTTGATTTTGTGATTGACTCGCTGATTAAATATTGCAAACACGATCCCATTCAGGCGGAGCAATGTACTTACCTCGTACATTTCACTGGTAAATGCGGTGTGAAACGCGGATCGTACGACGAATTAAAACCCATTTGTACTCAATTACTCGACCTTGGTTTAACAGCCGAAATTCAATAACACATCATGAAACAATTTTTTGTACTTGCCTTTTCATTTGTTTTTATCACCGCCTGTGTGCGTGTGCCCATTACCAATCGCAAACAATTAAAATTATTACCCGAAGACCAGTTAATTGCCATGGCAGATACCGCCTACCGCGATTTTTTGGCTACCCATAAAGTACTTCCGCGGAATGATCAGCGCACTCAAAAAGTTTTGCGCGTAGGAAATAAAATTAAATCGAGTGTTGAATCTTTTTTGAATGCACACAATGCTTCATCACGTGTGAGAGGATTTAACTGGGAATTTAATGTGGTGGAAGAAAATACCGTTAACGCCTGGTGTATGCCGGGTGGAAAAGTGGTGGTGTATACCGGAATTTTACCATTGTGTCCGGACGATACTTCTCTGGCGGTTGTAATGGGACATGAAATTGCCCATGCCGTTGCGCGCCACGGAAACGAACGGATGAGTCAGCAAATGGCCGTGAACGGTTTTGGTCAGGTTTTAGGCGGCGTAATGGCCGATCCTGCCAAGCGTAATGTGTTTCTTCAATCGTACGGGGTTGCGTCGACCCTGGGTGTTTTAAAATACTCCAGAACGCACGAGAGTGAAGCAGATAAGATGGGGTTGGTGTTTATGTACCTGGCGGGATATAATCCGTGGAAGGCGATTGATTTTTGGGAGCGTATGGCCGCACAAGGTGGATCGGTTCCCGAAATATTAAGCACGCACCCGAGTGATGCTACACGGATTAATGATATCAAGGCTTATTTGCCCGATATCAAAAAGCATGCGGAATAGGTTTGGTGACATTTCTCACTTCCATTGGCGTTGGTGCATTGTAATTTTGTATTCATAAAATCATATATAATATGCCAACCGTAAAATTGACCGCAGAAAAATTTCGCAACGAGATTTTCGATTATACCACCGAAAAGGACTGGAAATATAAAGGCACAATGCCCGCCATTATCGATTTTTATGCCGACTGGTGTGGTCCCTGCAAAATGGTAGCTCCCATTCTCGAAGAGTTGAGTGATGAGTACAAGGATCAGATTATTATTTATAAAGTAGATACCGAAGCCGAAGAGGAATTATCCTATGTATTTCAGATACGGAGTATTCCAAGTATTCTTTTTATTCCCGGTGAAGGTCAACCCATGATGCAACCCGGAGCATTGCCTAAACATGTATTTAAGCAAGTGATTGAAGAAGAATTGCTGAAAAAGAAAGAATAAGCGATACTACTTTTTGGGTAGAAAGTAAATATTGGTATTTTGAATAATCAAGAGTGGTAAATGCCACTCTTTTTTTTTGATTAATAATGTTTTACTACTTTTTGCGTATTGAATTTATGTTTCAGGAAAAGGATTTTTGTTTTGCGATAAAATAGTTATTCCATGAAACTCCGAATCCTTTGTACAGGTATTATTTTAATGATCCCTTGTTTTTCATTCACTGCTTTATCACAAGGTGATGCAAAAGAAGAAAAAAGTGATCCGCTAAAATTACGTGCTCAGATTTTATTGCTCGATTATGGATTGGGTAGTTTATACAATGGCGGATTTATGGGGATACACAGCGGTATTCGTCTGGAGAGTTATTTGTTAAAAGGGAAATTAATTCCCGAGATCATTTATAAGCGTGGTTGGCTCGATATTGAAAAGCTGACCTATAAGTACGATGAAATGAAACCTTTTTCGGAGATGAAAATCGGTGTGCGTTTTGGAATGAGTGAAGCCGGAAAAGCAAGCTGGAGGAATTTGCGTTGCATCGACCGGACAGAACGAAGCGGAAATATCATTACCACTTATTATGAGCAGGAAAAAGTGACCGGTGTATTGCATTTTGGTTTTGCAGGCGGACTATATTTCAGTCGCGGTTTTGCGGGGAATCCTTTTACAGAGGAATCTCAAATGGAGGGATCCATATTTACAAGTTCTCAATCGGTATACGGCGGTATTGCTATTACGAAGATGAAGAACAATGAAATCAAACGATACAGCAGCGGGAATGAATGTCGCTGGGATAAATACACGCAATATTATATTCATGCCCTGTATTCCGTGCATCACACCCTTGGTGATGTTTATTATTACGGCGGATCTTCCAGTCCGATCGACGGAAGTACAACTTTTCCCGCAATACCATCCAAACGCGAATACCTGCGCGATTTTCGTCCATTCGGACTTGTCGTTGGTTTTGAAGACGGAAGAATGCGCAGAGGATTTATCGGCAATTACGAAGCCGGATTTATTCCCGGATTAAAAGGGAACGGATTTTATTTTAAAGCAGGTGCTAATATTGCTATTGGGATGTAAGAAGTGAATCACAGGGTATTCATTGAGATCACCATTTGAAAACCAGTCTTTTTCTGAGCTTATGGGTTGATTTTTAAGGTTCAATTAAAATTAAAGGACAAATTTGTCTTTTAATTAAAAACAATTATCTTTGTATAAAACAATGATATGTTTTCCAAGGCTTGCGAATACGCCATACGTGCTACACTTTATATTGCTGTTCAATCTGAAAAAGGGGAGCGTTGCGGTATTAAGGAAATAGCGGCATCGATCGATTCTCCGGAAGCGTTTACGGCAAAGATTCTTCAGACCTTAAGCAGAAATAAAATTATAGAATCAGTTAAGGGGCCCAACGGAGGATTTTTCATTGAACCGACACAAGCTAAAAAAATAAAACTCAGTGAAATTGTTTTTGCTATAGATGGCGATGGCGTGTATAAGGGGTGTGGACTCGGTTTAAATGATTGCAATGCCAAAAAACCTTGTCCGGTACACAATCAGTTTAAACAAATCCGGGATGATTTACGGAAAATGCTGGAAAGTACCAGCGTAAACGAATTATCACATAACATTCACAAGGGCGGTGCTGTATTAAAACGATAAAAAAATTTGCACTAATAAAGGATAAAAAGGTCTTTTTAACTTTTAAAAAAATGGAACAGAGAAAAAATCAATCAGAATCTGCAAGCCTCGGATGGCTGGAACTGCAGTCGCAAAAATTTGAAGAGGGGAGGTTTGCCTGGATGACCATCCTTATCACCTTTCAAAGCTGTTTAGGCTCTATTGCCTGTATGTATCTTTTGAAAGGAAATAGCACTGCCTGGTTACTGGCAGGATGTGCAATGATTACCATGGCATCTAACGCTATGTTTATAGCACAGGCTCCGGGAAAAATTTGTTTACTGGTATTTTATGCCAGCGTTCTTATCAATACACTATTAATTATTGTAGCCTATAGTGGAATCGCTTAATGAAAAACTGAAACCGTTTGTTCGATTAACCTCGGACGCTTTCTGTTTTAGTTGAAAATTAAATTCTGAATCATGCTTATTGCAATTATTTTTTTGTGGATTGGATTTGTAACTGCCATTAGTTTTATGGAAGCCTGGATTAAATTTTTAGCTCCCGGTGTTACATTGTCCGTAGGACTGAGCATAGGAAGATTGGTTTTTCGTGCGTTGAATGTTGTTGAATGGCTTTTTTGTTTCACCCTTATTGGTTTACACATATTCTTTTTGGTGAATCCGGAAAAGCGCTTCCTATTGCTCTTTCTTTTATGTGGAATTATCCTGGTGCTTCAGACCCTCTGGTTACTGCCTGCATTGGATGAGCGTGCTTTAAAATGGTTGAGGAATGAAAATCCCGGTCCATCTTCATTGCACAGGTATTATGTTTTGCTCGAAATAATAAAATTAAGCCTTCTCATTTATGCCGGAGTGCTGGCCTGTCAACATTAAAACTTTGAATATGAAAATTGAAACTGAACATACTATTGGGTCCATCGTAGCGGAAGACTATCGTACGGCCTCGGTATTTCAATCCATGGGTATTGATTTTTGTTGCCGTGGAAACCGAACTTTACAGGAGGTCTGTGATGAACGGTCGATTGATACCGATTTATTACTCCACACACTTGAGGAGGTTAGGCAAACTAAAATCGCCGACGATCAGGAGTATCATTTGTGGAACCCAGTATTTCTATGTGATTACATTGAGCGGGTTCACCATACCTATGTAAATGAAAAAATTCTGCAGATTCAACCTCTACTTGAAAAATTATGCCGTGTGCATGGTAAAGCGCATCCTGAATTGTTTCGTATTCGCGAATTGTTTTTGGAATCAGCCGGTGAATTGAGTCAGCATATGAAAAAAGAAGAGCTGATTTTATTCCCGTATATCCGAAAGCTGAATAAGCCAGGTGATGAAGGAAGGTCTTTTATTGCGTCTTCTCCTTTCGGAAGCATACAAAATCCGATTGCCATGATGCAAAGTGAACATATACAGGAAGGAGAACGATTTGCAGAAATTGCTCAACTTAGTTCCGCTTACAATCCGCCTGCAGATGCCTGTGCAACCTATCGCGTTACCTACGCTTTATTGAACGAATTTGAAAGAGATTTACATCTGCATATTCATCTGGAAAATAATATACTTTTTCCTAAAGCCTTGCAAATGGAAAAGAACCAACTTCCTGCTGAATAATTCCGGGAACGATGGTCTAAAATTTCCTTGAATAGCCAACAAAGGGAAGGGCGGGTATAATCTGACTGATGTCTTTAGAAACCAATAACCCGATATCGAATGCATTTTTTCGACTCATTAACCGGACACCATAAATTCCAAGATAATTTTTTTGGTTTTCGGAAATGAAGAAATAATTTTCGGTCATGATGCCAATATTATTTCCTGCACGAACCTGACCTGAAAATGTAAAGGCAGGATTTTTACCAAATTCTCCGGCACGGTTGGTTATTCCTATTCCCATTGTCATATGATCATCGTTTGTACCATAAGTGGCCAGAGCAAAACCAATACCATTCATGCGGTTTCCAAAACTCCGGTTGAGCAATGCAATTCCCAATGCACCAAAACCCAGATGGAAATTTTTTGCCACTTTGGTTGCCCATTTTGGACTAATAAAAAAAGTGGGCCGGCCGAATAAACTTGAAATTAATTCCATTCCTATTCCCAGCGTAAAATGGTTTCCGATTCCAAAAAATACACTAATCGTAGTTAGCATTAAATTTCGGTAGTAACCCGTACCCGAAGCGAGGGGGATGGCTGAAGGACAAAAAAAGTAACGTGAAGGATGAGGATTCGGGTAGGTGAATTCCTCATTGGTATCATAATATTCTGTTTTTTTTATTTGCTGAACGTTTAAGCGGATTTCAACACCATTACTGGTGATGGTGAGTTGAACGCTATCCCGTTGGGTAATTACCACGGTGTATTCATCACCATTTTTCATGGTGACCAGTGCCAGCCTTTTTATTTTTGAGGAATCGGTTTCATCGGGATCTTTATCCTCCATTTGTTGCAGCAAGTCCGCATGGACTATTCCTGAAGAATCTGTCCTTGATTAAGCCAATTTTGGGCATATGGGAAAAAGAGAAACAGGATCTGAAAAGGGATTAACTTTTTCATCGCTTTTGAATTAGTGATACAAAATTGATGAAAGACAAATGAAAAGTGCTTAACCTGAGTTAATATTTGCGGAAGGCGAAACGACCTATTGAAATACGCTCAAATAAAACACTGTATTTAATTTAACCCGGTAGCGTCCATCGATTTCTCCTTAAGAATACGTGCAATTTTTCCATAATTCCATTCAGCAGGTTTATATTGCTGCAACTCTTTCAAAACATAAACACACAAAGATTCCAGTTCGGTTCTGGATGAATTGGCCTTAAAATCGCTATGCATGGAACTGGTGCTGGAATAGGGGAGTGATTTCCATTTTTCGATGGTTTTCATTCGAAGTTCAGGATGAATGTGAATCTGTTTAAAGTTGGCCAGTTGAAGGATTTCATCCAATAGGGAAAGTAAATCCGTATAGGAATCTTCTTGCGCCAATACTTCACCTATGGTGCGATCATAACAAGAAGTGATGCACGCAATAGGGGAAAGGAAAATATATTTTTCCCAAACGGTCGATTGAATTTCCGTTGTTAAGTTCGCTTCGATTTCGGATTGAACGAGAAGTTGAAACAAGAGATGTAATCGTTCATCTTCTTTTTGGGGAAATCCGAAAAATAATTTTTGAATGTTCCCGCTGTTCTCAATGATACCGGGAGCTATTTTTCGTGCAACAATATAAACACAAGCATCAGCAACAGCGTGATTAGGGAATTGATGGTTGATTTTTTCATGATGATCAATTCCATTGAGCAAAGGAATAATCACGGTATTGGAATGAAGGTTGTTGGAAATATCGTGGAGGACCTTCTCCAGATCATAACTTTTGCAGGCAATAAAAATAAAATCGAATCGATGCGATGAATCAAACTGATCGCCGGCATGAAAGGGATGTGCCATCAAGGTTCCGGTGGTTGTTCTGACTTCTAATCCCTTCTCCCTGATTTTTTCTAAATGGGGACCACGGACCAGGAATGAAATTTCAACCTCCGGATTGCTCTTATAAAAGGCAGCCAGTTTTCCTCCGAAAAATCCACCAACACCTCCAATTCCGGCGATTAATATTTTTGTTTTTTTCATGTTCAATTTTTTTAAGCTCCTCCACATCCGCCACAACCACTACATCCGCTACAACCGCTACAACCATCACCCGAGCAGGAAGAGCAACCAAAATCGGTAGTGGTAAAACTAAAACAACCTTCACCATTGTAGGTGCCATAGGAGGAATAAATGGTTGCTTTCACTAGTTCGTCGAGATAATTTATTTCTGAACTGTTGATTCCTTTTAGCAGATAAATATTTCCATGCAGGGAACGAATTACAGCTATCGCTTTTTCGCGGTCTTCTTTGATCAGGTATTGCAATTGCCGCTCCATATTCCCTATCTCTTCGAGGAGTTCATTTCTTGCGTTTTCACCCAAATCATTAAGGCGAAAGCGATTAAAAATGCGCTGAAAAATATTCTGACTAAAAAACAATCGTATTCCGGAATGTTTTATCAATTGATAATTGAACTCTGGTTCAGTTCCCGTATTCTGATAAATTATTTTACTGTACTTCTGCATAATGATGCGGATGCCGGGACTTTTTTGAAAGGGACTGATAAACGGTTTTTCGAAGTGATGCGGATGGTAGGCATCAAAAAGAACTCCGCGCTGAATGTATTTTATCTCACGCGATTTTCTGGATCCTTGTTTGATTTCAGTCGTGATTTCCAATACCTGACGAAGTAATAAATCGGCCAGGGTAAGTTTTAGCACTTCTTTGTGATTTGCTTTATTGTTGTAGAGCAAAATCAGGTTTTCGGCAGGACGAATTTGTTCGAGATACATCATTTTTTTAAACGATGAAATTTAGAAATTACCCAATAGCGATTCATGTTGACACGGCGGAATTCTATTTCGCTGAAACGAATTGAAGATTCCGGCCAAATGTCTTTTGGTGCTTCATAACCGAAATAGTGTTTATACCTCATTAAGGTGTTTTGGTAGAGGTTCACATATTTGTTTCGCTCCTGATTACCGCCTTTGGTTGGACCATGGTGAACCGGGTGCCCCAGAATCTCACCGCAGAATTCTTCCCAATAGGAATGGGTGTAGATTAAATGCAAATGCCAGACCTGATCTACCTGGTCGGAAGGTGTTAAAGGTTCTTTACAAACGGAAATCAAAAACATAAACTTTTTGTATTCTTCAATGGCCCGAAGTGCAAATTCGATGCTCCAACCATTTTCACGCGCCAAACGATCAGAAAAACTGAAGTCCACATCGGGATCGTCGAGCTCGAAGTTTTTTATTTTGGTCCAGAATAATACGTGTTCCTGATTCACGCTTTCGGTGCTTTATGGTTCAGGTAAATGGAGATGGTAATTGCTAATGACAACAGCATTCCCGGAACTGAATAATCGATCCACCATTGGTAGGTGGTGTAGGTATGAAGATCGAGAAAGTTATTGTAAACGATGAAATAAATGAACATCACAAGGGTGCAAAGTAACAATGCGCTTTTCCAATAGTCTTTCAATTTAAGCGGATGAAGATAAATGAGAAGTCCCGTGCTAACAAAAAAGATAGTCCAGCTAAGAACCATCATTGGAATAACACAAAGAAATCCATCGCATGGAATTTGCGTTTGAATACCGGCGAAAACGGTCAGGTTAACGATCCAATAAAAAAGCGGAAGTAATTTTATGAATGTCATTTCGCTCTGCTTCTGGAAATTCATATGAAAGATAAGCATTTTTGGCAGATGAGCAGAATGAGCATTTCCTTATGAATGTTGATTCATCTCGCTGGTATGGGTTTCGCGGACTTCAACACTGGTGTTTTTTCCGTTTAGAATAGGACATTCTTTTGCAATATTAATGGCCTCTTCCATGGTATTCACCCGAATGAGAATATATCCTGCCACCGAACAATTATCACTTTCGTAGGGTCCTTCTTTTTGTTGTTTTCCCGGAAGCAGAACCGTTCCCTTTTTAGAAAAGTGATTGCCTCCCGGAATGAGTTGATTCTTTTCGCGAATCGACTGAATCCAAACATTCCAGCTGTTCATGTATTCGATCATTTGTTCCTCACTGGGTTGTTGTGAAGGATCGCTGAGATTCATTCTGAAAAAGAGGGCAAATTCTTTCATGGTAGAGATTAATTATTGGATGATTTGATTTTCGTCCATTTTAAAATGGCGGTAATACTATTGATCAGAAAGAATAATTGTCCGCCTATAAACAAACAGATATAGGTGAATAATTGATAGCCTTCATTAAAATAGGGTGTCGACTGATTGATATTGGTCTGAATATTTTGAATGATAAAAACGTAAATGAAAACCAATAATGGTGTTGCAAGGAGAAAATGAAAAATACCGGCAGCAAAGATGAGGTATCTACGCAAAATAAAATAGACGACTGCATAAAAAACTTGCATCATGAATACCATTAGACCAATGTGACTGAATTGGATGATATAATAGGTGTCGTGGCAGTTCATTTCTAATTGTCCACCAATGGCAAGAGCAAGGACCAGAAAGAGGAGTCCCGATATTCCAAATAACCAATGAGGCAAAAGGAGTTGTTTCATTTTTGTTCTTGTTCGTTTCCGGTATTAATTGATGATTTTACCATTTGCCTGTTCTATTTTTTGTTTGAATTTTTCGATTTCATCCTGCGGATATCTTTCCCAATGATCTAACCGTCCTATAATTTTTAATGGCGCAGCAGAACGATAGGAGCGCGTCGGATTACCGGGGAATTTTTTATCCGTAACATTCGGATCATTTTCAAAAGCACCACATGGTTCTATCATGTAAACCTGTTCATTCCCTTCTCCGTTAGCCAATGCTGCCGCTAATCCTGCTCCATTGATTAGTGCCGTAAAATAAATATGATTCATGGTTAATTGCGCCTGATAATTTGATCTGTTTCCGGGGTATAGGTAATCTCCAATTTCTAATTCCGCTTTAGTACCATGATAAAAAGGACCTGGATCCGGCGGATGATTTATTAAAGCTTCTATCTCCTTTTTATACGCTTCTGTAACTGAGTTTTCATTCTCATGTTCCAATAACTGAACTATTTTTTGGTAAAGGGTCAGTAATGCGGTCCTTGCAGCAATGGAAGGACTAGCCTTTGCATGCTGAACAGATATCCTTAACCAATGCAATTGCAGGTTTTGATCCTTCTGAATTCCGGAATAATAATAAGCGGCCAGAAATTTACCGAAATCATCCTGTGCTTCATTCCAGGCTTGCAAATAGTATTCTCCAGCCTCTGTGGTTTGACTATTCGCCTCCATTTCCATGCCTTGAAGGCAAAGTTTTACTATTGGATTAAAAGGGGAGAAGTCCATTTTATATGAATATTATGATACGAATAACCTTAAATATTTTCTTAGTGCAACAATTACTTTTTTAGTTTCAGTTTATTTATTTTTTTTCTTTTTTTAAAAAGTTTTTTTTCGATTTTATAAGCATCCGATTCAGGATTGTTTTTTTCAATTTGAAGAGCAATGTTTTTAGGTGTAGTATGGAAAATTTCGTGAATGAAACAAAAATAATATAGCTCTCGCTTATTTTGATAGAGCATTTCCGGATGTTGCACGGGTTCAATTTTAATCGTATCAAGATTAAAATGCGCTATGTGCTCATTTTTTTTGTGGTCAAACAGCACCACATTTTCTTTTTTGATGCTGTAATTGCTGTCAAGACTATAATTTATTGATTCCGAAAAAATGGTTATGGTATTTTCCTGAAAAACCCAATTTGTATTTTTTCTCCTGTTTTTGACTTTTAAGTTAGAAGATTCCTGTATCAGGGAGTCGGATTGATTTTCACTGGGACCTGTTAAACCTGCCATTAAATAGTATTTGCCGGAATAATAGATGATGCCAACCTTAGGTTCAATTTCAATTGTTATTTTGGAAGAGCTGGTAATTAAATGTTCCAGGTATTTTCTTCCTGTTCTTGTCAATTGAAGCGTGCGCAGCAAGGTGTCTAATTCAGGGTCATTACAACCTTGAATGTTTAGTTTTCTTCTCGAAACCACTTTTACATGGATAGGCAAATGATCCTTTGAATAGACAAGGCCCTCTACTTTTTTTATTGAATAGTAAAATGGTACCTGTGAGTGTACATTTAAAATGATAAAATTGATTATTATAAAAAATATTATTTTTTGTGCCATTTTAACTGATTCATCACCATATAATTTCATCCATTGGCTAATTTAACCTTATGAAAAGTAAAAATTTCCTTTGTTTTGCTCGAACCAATTTTCACCATATACACGATTAATTTTTTTAATAACCCTTCTATTATTTCTTCGAATTCGGTTATTTAATTCACAACCGACACATTCAATTTTAAATCCGTAAATGAAGAGTGTGTTTTTCAGATTGGGACAAAATCTCCCATGCCAATAATAGGTTAATTCTTGTTTAGCTAATGAAACAGCCTTTTGGTTGGTACTATCCACCTGAGCATTGACGTCAGCGGCAATTTGAAAAAAGAGCCAAATGAAAATGGAATTAAGTAAGACTCCGGTTTTTTTGTTCATTCCCAAATTTAATTATGACAAAAGATAGCAAAAATCCACCGAAATAACCCACTAATCCTTAAAATAGTTCCATTCCGGATCTCTGATATCCAACTCATTGACCGGACGAACAAATTTCAGGAATTCTTTATTACATGCTCCAAATAGGTTGAAATTTCGTTGTGCATCTTTTAAGGAAATGTCATTGGCCCCTCCGGAATAGTTGGGATCTTCTGATTGTATCGGATCATCTTCCCAAAAGCAAATTTCGCAAGTGTTAAAATGACCTTTAGGAGAATCGCTTCTGCAGATGTAGCCACAACATGGGCAGGTCATTTTATACTTTTTTGGTTTCATACTATTTATATCCCAGTGTAGAACGAATGGAATCTTCAAATAAATAATTTTTTAGAGATCTTCTCAGGCTTTCCTTGATCTTCATGAAATTCTGGTACGGATAGAAAGCATAGGTGTTGATCCAGAAAATGTGATTCGCTGATTTATATACAAAATTTTGAGCATTTGGGAATAGTACAGGAACAGATCCATTACCGTTTTTCATTGCAGTAAAAAGTTGATTAATCGTTGACGTATCCTGGTGTTCATAACTCGTCACCGAAATTGTTTTATACACTATATCTTCCGGTGCGAAAAATTTATAATGGATAATATTCATTTTTACAAGATCGGAGTTTGTAGAACTGCCCTGAAATGCAACTTGTACTGCCGCATCAGTTTCCTCTTTGTTTATACTGCAAACAAATTCTTTTTTTATGGATGTAATGGTTGGTATAAAACGATTAATCTCCTCCAGGAATAAGGTTGTATCGAAAAAGGTCAACTGAACATCCGGTTCTGCGGGCTTCTCAGATAATGATGGATTTTCAGCTGTGCTGGATGGCTTAGGGTAATCTGATACCGCCTTTTGATTGCATGCACACCATAGAAAGGTAATGGATAACCAAAAACCGAATACTAATTTTAAAAAGGAATTTTCCATGTTAAGCATTCCTTGTTTTTTTATTCAAATTGTTTTTGCTGTTTATGATTCCATTTAATCCCCCCTCCTGAAATGAATCCAGGGATCATCTCCTTTGTACCAGGATCCCGGTGTAACGTGTAAATAGGGATGATCATACCAAAAATAATAATCCCGTTTTTTTCCGCTGGTTTTTATCCAATAGACATTTTTTTGACTTAAGGCCGTTACAAATTGCGCTTTGGTTATTTCAATGGAATCGGGCAGGGTATAGGGGAATTTCAATTCATAATGGGTACCGTAATCGTAATCATACTCGCGTTGCAAGTACCATTTGCCGGCCAGTTCGGGGTAGTTGACACGGTACTTTTTTAAAAAGCTTAAGGTACTATCGCTAAACTCCGTTTTTATGTAGGCTTCTTTTAGGTACTCCGGACCATAGGTTCCCGGCACATAGCGGTATAAGGTGTCGTTTCGTTGTTCCATCGGACAGGCGCTCGTATAATCCCCGAATTGGGTAACAATGTAACCGGTATCGATATTGAATTTAGAGCGCGTGATGATTTCCATTGGGTAATCGATTTGAAAGAGACTGTCCTTTTCAAAAACGAGATCGCCTTGACGGTAATATTCGAAGGGACCCTCTTCCCTTGCGATTAAATCATTTTGTTTTTTGAGATCAGGTTTGATAAAAGGTACATCTTTAACAATGGTACTTGCTACCAGTTTCCAATGACCTTCCACCTGCGGTACTGCCCAGTTCCCCCGAAGATCGTTGGATGCTGATATAGGATGATTATCCTTTTCCCGTGCCGAGCAACTCAGAAAAAGGAATAGAGGGAGGAGGTGTTTTAGCATGGATATAGATTAATCGAGTAGTGTAAAATAGGAAAAAGAATGTGGAGTTCCTAATATATACGCATCAATGAAGTAAAGTTACATTTCTGCTTGAATAATGGAATACTAATGATTTCTATTTTTCTTTTGTTGGGTAAATGGGGTACTTACATCTAGATTACATTTTTCCTTAATTTTCTAAATATGGTTAGATAGCGGTGTAATCAAAAGTCTTTATTTGTCCATCCAGGCTTTAAATTTTGTTGCACCTTCTCTACTAACAAAAACCGTAGTATTAAATTCCGGAATCAACTGCAGTTTTAGTTTTCCTTTGAACCACAATGTAATTTTAGATATGGCATTAACGCTAACAATCATTTGACGATTGATTCTATAGAATTGGTTAGGGTTTAACACAAGAATAAGCTCATCTAAGGTAAATTTTATGGCGTAGCGCTCTCCATTTTTTAATACAATGTAAGTTTCGTTATCCTTAAAGAAATAGGAGATATCTGCGGTTGGAATGATTAATAATTCATCTGCTTTGTTTACCAAAAATCGTTCTTTATAGGGTTGATGCTGCGAAAAAGACTTTAGATCCTGAATCAGATTATTGTATGAATAAGGAGCTCGGTTTATACACGACTTAAATTTCGTAATTGACTTTTCTATACTGCTCCTTGAGATGGGCTTTAGAATGTAATCAATACTGTTTATCTCGAAGGCTTTGATGGCGTATTCATCAAAAGCAGTTGTAAATACAATAGGGACTGATACGGCAACCGACTCAAAGATTTTAAAACTCAAATCATCGCTTAATTGAATGTCTAAAAAGATGAGATCAGGAAAATCATTTGTTTTAAACCATTGGATGGATTGTTCAACGCTCTGTAACCAGGATACGATGTAAATTGATGGATCAATTTCCATCAAGATGCATTTCAAGTTTTCAAAAGCGCTTTCTTCATCTTCTATTATTAATACATTCATCTTGTTATTTTCAATAAAGGTAGTTTAACCGAGAACAAGTTGTTCTTTTCGTTTATTTCAATGGATTTGTTGGTGAGAAAGCTATATTGCTCTCTTAAAATCTGCAGTCCTTTTTTTGTAGAATCCACATTATTCTTTCGGCTGATTGTATTTTCAACCACCAATGAATCTTCCTTTTGTTTAATGGTTAAATACAGAGGACATTCTTCGTCAATCCTATTGTGTTTGATAACATTTTCTAACAATAAGTGCAGTGAAATGGGGGGGAGTACATAATTGAAATCATTTACTTCAGTGGAGTAATTGAAGTTTTTACCGAAACGTTTTTTAAGTAAACGGGTGTAGCTTTCTGCAAATTGTATTTCTTCCATCAATGGGACAACCTCCGATTCAGTTGTTTTTAATATGTAGCGATACATGTCCGACATTTCTTTTAAAAATTCATTTGCAATCACTGGATCCTGCCGGATTAATCCAGATAATGTGTTCAGATTATTGAATAGAAAATGGGGATTTAACTGACTTTTTAAGGCTCGGTTCTGTAGTTCCAGTTCGTTTCGTTTTAAGCGTTCATTTTCTTCGTTTTCTAGTCTCCATCGCTTGAAAAAATGGAGACTGAACAAAAGGCTCATAATCATAATTCCTTTTAATAGACCTTCAAGTGTGGTGATAGTAAGCAGAAACCAATTGAATAAAGGAAATTCCGGATACTTGATAGTGACGTAAATACTCCTAAAGGTAAAATAGATACATTCGTTTAATAAAACAATTGCAGTTACGCCAAGGAGGAAAAATGGAATGTTCATCTTCCATCCTCTTATTAGCAACCGATCAAGAGTAAATTGAGAAAGCCACCAAATTACCCCAAATTGAATGGTAAAAATGAGCACGGCAATCCAATCGAAACCATAATCTGCATCGCTCATCATACTCATCATGTAAAATGTCGTGTAGTAGACCAATGCCACTAACGGGATGAATACCCAAGGGTAAATGCGAAAACTGTTGTTCTTGGTTGCCTTTGCCATGTGGTGTAAAGATAGATGTTGTTCCTTTTCTAGCTTAGTTTTTTATCGAAAAGCCCTTTTTTATGGGCAAGTCGCACAAGCAGGAAAACGGCTATTCCAATGAGCGGACCCGTAGCATAAAAAATGCCTGTTGGAATATCTTGAATTTCAATTCGAACCAAGGCCCCTAATTTCCAGTTTTCTATTGCTCCGCTAAAGGAAAAACCAAACCAATTGATGCCAGTGTGCACTCCAATGGCCAACCAAATGGAACTGGAATAATAGTAAATCCCGGACAAAGCATAAGAGACGATAAGCAAGTCTATCGCATAAGCAATATCGAATTCGCGAACAATAAAATGTCCCAAAGTAAAAACTAGGCCTATTAGTGTGAAAATAATGTGTGGATTAAGTTGTTTCCGTAGTGCTTCAATAGGAAAAGCGCGACAAGCCAATTCTTCAATGAAAGAATTCCAAATTAATACCCCAAAGAAATAATAGCTGTAATAAGCAATATATGCTGCTATGGAAACATTGTTGGGAATTAGCGAGACAAATTGGACCTTTCCTGCGCTTATACCCAGCACCAGGTATTCCAGTGCTAGCATCAACACGCCAGCCAAAAAACCAATGAAGAAATGCTTTAAAATTTTGGTTCTAAATCCGAGATCAGCGAGTGTGCTTTTGTGGAGGAATTTCTGTGCCAGGCCAATAATTGCAATCGTGCAAGTGCCAAAAAGAAAGAAGAAAAAGACGTTACCAAAATCAACCTTCATTTGAACATTATTGTCTTTCATCAAATCTACTCCAAACAGCAAAGCAAGCTGTACAATTGGAATCATGATAGCGATGGAGGCAACTACAACCAGGAAAACTGTTATCAGTTTTACGGATAGTTTCTTTTCATACTGTGTTCTGAATTTTTCGAGCATTGTGTTGAATTTAATTCAACAATCTTAATGCATAATTATAGTCTGGCGGAGCTAAAAATGGTTTAAGCCGCAGTATTTGGATGTGAAGCAGTAATAAAGGGCACTGAAATATTGATGGATTTCGATTTACGATTTATTGTAGCTGTTTCGGGCTTTGAGTAGGTCGGAAAAAGGTTACGAAAAGAAAAATAGCAAAAAAAATGGAAAGGGAGTTGGGTTAACCATTTTTAGTTGGTGACCCGGCTTACACAAAGGCCGTGTTATAGGTAGTGCAAAGCTACAGCATCTTAGTGGTATCATAAGACAAAGAAACACCTGTCACCTCCATATGCATAGCATTGGATAGAAAACCTGCTTTAAAAGCGAAGCAAAGAGCCAAAACAGCGCAATGAGTTTTAACCGAGCGAGACCGCCATTGTGCGGAATTAAATTCTATTAATAAAAGCTCCAGCAAAGGGATGAGTCACCTTGCAAAGTATGCAAAGCTCGATTGCTTTATTGCTAAGAAATAAAATTGATAAAGATGAATTGCATTTTACAGCAAAAAAGAATAGCGCTGATTGTAGTCATCCAAAACGCCCAAATTGGTCTAAAAAGGGTATTACCGCTTACGGACTACGCATAAAAGTAGTAGCGCAGCCTTGATTAAAGTACTGAACTTAATGCTAACCCGCCAAGCTGCGCAAAAATATTTTTAATAAATTTCTGTGATTAAAAATTTTTTGTGCAGCGTTGCTGCTAGGAAAAACAGAAAGTGAGTGTACCAAATGCGCTTTTACTTTTTTTGCGATGTTAGCTGCTGGCTTTTCTGTGTTCAAATGTGCTGCTGTAAAAACCTCAGTTTTCTTGTTCAATTCTGGCCAATAGTCGTCAATTGTCATAGGGACTAATGTGTAAATGTTAGTTGATATATTTGTTAATTGTGGTAAAATGGTGTATATTTGTAATCAATTGATATGTAGGGCTGTTTATATTTAAAGTGTTAATTGTTGATTTTAATATTGTTAAATCATCTTAGCAGGATTTTAAAATGTCAGAAGCGAAATTTTTACATTATGATCTAAAACTGGTAGAACCATCTTTTGGATCTTCTTTGACCGATTTAATCATCGAGTTAGACTATTTGCGCAAGAAACCTTTAGTGGGATCAACGCACCCAAAAGTTTTTTTTCAGTTGAAACGGATTTTTCATACTCTTGAAAGTATCGGGTCCGCAAGAATTGAAGGAAATAATACAACAGTTGCAGAATATATTGAAACAAAACTCACCGAAACTAAAAATATTGCTCCCAGCATAAAGGAAATTCAGAATATCGAAAAGGCAATGGCCTTTGTTGAGGAGAACGTAAATGACTATCCAATTAACAGAGCATTTTTAAGCGAGATGCATAAAATGATTGTGGAAGACTTGTTACCACCACCAAATGGCGAAGGCGATAATACGCCAGGTGAATATAGAAGAGTAAATTTGAAAATAAATAAATCCTTGCATATACCACCTGAGTGGTTACGTGTTGATGATTACATGAATGAGTTGATTGAATTTGTTAATAGGGAAGATAGTCCAAAATATGATTTGCTAAAGACTGCAATTGCTCACCATAGATTTGTTTGGATTCACCCTTACGGCAACGGCAATGGTCGGACTGTCCGGCTTTTTACATATGCAATGCTCGTAAAAACTGGATTTAACGTAAACGTTGGTAGAATAATAAATCCAACAGCGGTGTTCTGTAGCAACCGTAACGATTATTATTCCAATTTATCTGAAGCGGACAAGGGGACAGAAGAAGGCCTGATGATATGGATAGAATATGTTCTGAAAGGATTAAAGGAGGAGATTGAAAAAATTGATAAGTTGTTAGATAAGAATTTTCTCAGTAAAGAAATTTTAATTCCGGCAATAGGTCATGCGCTGGAACGTAAGTACATCACTGATGTCGAATCGAAAATTCTAAAAAAAGTAGTTGAACAGCAAGTTATTCAGGCTTCTGATATCAAAGAGTTCTTTCCTGGAAAGGTGGATGCAGAAGTATCAAGGCAAATTCGGAAATTAATTGATAAAAAAATGCTTGTGCATGAAAAAGAAGGCACAAGAAAGTATGTACTTCGATTTGATAATAGCTACCTTCTTCGAAGCATTATAAAATCTCTTGGTGAAAAGGGGTTTCTTCCTGTTCGAGACGAGATAGTTTAAAAGATATGGACTTGATTGCTGGCAGCTAACGTTTTCGGGCTTTGCGTTGCTGGGCTTTTGAAATTCCGCACTTTTGGGACTGAAGCCTTCCCTTATTTAGCTACATTCTAATTTAGAGTTTCTTTTGATTTGTTGATGTTATCCTGTTTTGGTGAGAAAAGCTTTTGTTCATTCGTTGAATTAATTTTTAATAAGAAATGAATCACCAAAATGATGCCTAAGTGGATAGAGTAGAATAGAACAGTCAAATGGTCAAGAGGCACTGCCAAAGTGGGTAGGAGCAGAAGAAAAAAGGGCAGTCACAAAACCAATTCCGGAAAAATGTGTGCAAAATGTGTGCAAATGAAAAAAGGAGCACTTTCGCACTCCTTTTAACTTGTTGATTTTTAGTGACCTCGTCAAGATTCAAACTTGAAACCTTCTGATCCGTAGTCAGATGCTCTATTCAGTTGAGCTACGAGGCCGGTTTTGAGGCTGCAAATATAGTATTTTATTTATTTCCCCCACAAAAAAATCCATATCCCCCTCCCAAAACCCATTTCCACCCCCCATCACTCCCCACACCCACACCCACACCCACACCCACACCCCACTACCCCCTTCCCACTACCTTTTTCCCATGTGTCCTTCTTTCAAAAATCCTTAGTGCCCTTTAGTTTGTATCGTGTTTAAATTTGAAGAATAATCACTTCCACAAGAAACAAGGGGAATCAATTAGTGTTAAAGGTTTTTAGGCCTATACTAAGATTATGACCCTTGTTTCTTTGAGTGACTGGACCAAATAGAAATTGAGGCTTACGACCTATTATCAAGGACTTAGTCAATGCACTCCTGTGGAAGCAAAACAAAAATATTATAATTATGAATCAAAAGTATTTTATTGGCATTGATGTTTCCAAAGGAAAGTTGGATTGTGCCGTAATTCTTTCAGACTACTCAATTGTTCTAGAGCGGGTGGTCAAAAACAATGATCAGAAGATTGCTGTTTTTTTGAAAGCTCTAATGAAAAAATTGAAGTTGGAGTCGACTTCTGTTCTTGTGTGCTGCGAGACAACAGGCATTTACAACAAGCCATTGATTCGTGTCTGTCATGAAATGGGTATTCCTCTTTGGGTTGAACACGCACTTAAAATCAAGCGTGCAGCCACAGATATGCGAGGTAAGTCAGACCGAAAGGATGCTTTGCGTATTGCAGAATATGCTATGCGGTATCAGGACAAAAAAGTGCTTCATGTGCTTTCCGATGAGAGCATTGAAATTCTTGACACCAACTGCAAAGCACGTCAATCCATCTTGGAGCAAAAGGTTGCCTTGGAAAACCAGTTGCGTGAAGCCAAATCACATGACCCACGCATGTACAAGCAACTCTCGGATTTATTCCGACCACTACTGAAAGCAATGAAAAAAAGCCTCAAGGATATTGATCAAAAAATTAACGACTGTATTGAACAGTGCCCTAGCATAGAGAAAAATGTTGAATTGATCCAAAGTGTTCCAGGTGTTGGCAAAGTAACCGCAATACAATTTGTAATCATTACCAATAACTTCAATAACTTTGAAAACGCAAAGCACCTGGCTTGCTATGCAGGAGTAGTACCATTCGCCAATGAATCCGGAACTATCATCAAACGACCCAGAATATCGAAAATGGCAAATCTCAAACTGAAAACACTACTCCACCTGGCAGCGATGGCGGCAATAAGAACAAAAACTGAACTCAAACATTATTACATCAGAAAAGTCAAAGAAGGAAAAAACAAAATGGCAGTAATCAACGCCGTAAGAAACAAGCTCGTACACCGTATCTGGGCCGTAATCGAAAGACAAGCACCCTATATGTACAAAGAAGAATTTTTATCAATGTGATAAAATCACTTGACTTTAAACATAGAAATCT